>PMXH01000509.1 GCA_003165855.1 Acidobacteriaceae bacterium
CATCCCAGCGGCAGCCGCCCCGCATGCAGCCATGCCCCGTTCTCCAACTTCTCCACCGGCATGAAAAACGGACAAGCCATTCGCTAACTCTCCACCTTTGAAGCCAAATCTTGAAATCATCGAGACTCGCCATTGTAATCAGTCACCGACGCCTCCGCCACTTTCACCAGCACTGCAAGCAGCGCAACTGGAGTTGTAGTAGTCTCGTTCTTGACTGGCCCCTGCCCCCTGGCCACTGTCTTATGGACCGCATCGCCGCCCTCAACGACATCCTCACNNCTGGCGCTGGACCCGAAGAACAGCTTTGCCCGCTATGGCCTGGCCATGGAATATTCCAAGCAGGGTGACTTCGATCGCGCCTTGGCTGAGTTCTCCCTCCTTCTGAAGGCAAATCCCGATTACACCCCCGGCTATTTCATGGCCGCCCAGGCGCTATCCCGTGCTGACCGCATCCCCGAAGCTAAGACCATGCTCACCGATGGCATCGCCTGCGCCCGCCGCACCGGAAATCTCCACGCCCAGGGCGAGATGGAAGCCATGCTGGCTGAGCTGGAATGATCTTGCTCGAAATCAGGTTTACCCTGTGAACCCCTGCGCCCTCTGTGTTAAAAGATTTCTTGTAGCCCGTCTCTCATCCCGCCATCCTCCCCATCGCCCACTCCACCACCGCCGGAAACAACTGATAAACCTTTTGCGGCACATACATCCACCACGGCACAATCACTTCCCGCTTCCGCTTCACGTATCCCTGTAAAGTAGCCCGTGCTACACGCTCGGCCGTAATTCCCTTCACCGACTTCGGACGAACTCTCTTCAACTCGTTCCCCCGCACTGCATTCTCGCTGAACGGCGTCTGCACATATCCGGGACACACCGTCAGCACATGAATGCCATCCTTCTTCAACTCCACGCCCGCCGCCTTGCCCATCGCATTCAGCGCAAACTTGGTCGCACTATAAGCCGCGTGAAACGGCATCGGAATGTGTCCCGCCACGCTCGAAATATTGATGATCGTTCCCCCACCCTGCTGCCGCATCGCCGGGATTACCGCCTGCATCGCGGCCACCGCTCCAAACAAATTCGTGTCGAACATTTCCCGGCACGCCGTCATGTCCATCTGCGCCACCGAATCCAGCAGCCCGTGCCCTGCATTGTTTACCCAAACATCAATCCTCTGGAAATGATGCAGCGTCAGCCCGATCGAGCGTTCCACGTCCTCCCGATGCCGCACGTCGCAGGCCATCGCCACCGTTCGTTCGCCATGCCCCACGCGCCCTCGCGCCGCTTCCACCCTGCCCGCATCGCGCGACAGCATCACCACGCTTGCACCCTGATCGGCAAAAATCTTCGCAATCGCTTCCCCAATTCCCATCGAGGCGCCCGTAACCACCACAATTTTCCCTGCGAGTTCCATAGGGCGCTTTTAGTCCTCTGCAACTTGTGAAGTCAAGCGCTGCGGTACAATCGAAGACGTCCACTCGCGGAGATTCCTTGGACGTCCTCATCCCTCTATTCCCGCTCGACGTTGTCCTGTTTCCCGGCACTCCCCTGCCCTTGCACATCTTCGAGCCGCGCTATAAAGAAATGATTGGCGAATGTCTCGCTCAGCATCGCCACTTCGGCGTCGTGCGCGCTGTGGAACAGGGTCTCGCGGAGGTGGGATGCACCGCTGAAATCGTCACCGTCGTCAAAGAGTACCCCGACGGTCGCCTCGACCTCGTCACCGAAGGCCGCAAGCGTTTCGAACTCGTGCGCGTCAACCAGGAACGTTCCTTCCTTCAGGCTGAAGTTCTCATGATCACCGACGAGCCCGGAACCCCGCCGCAGGCAGACACCTCCCGTGCGGTTCAATTGCACTCCGAACTCATGGCCATCGCCGGCGCCAAACAAGATCTCTCCGCCGCCGATCCCTCGTTGCTCTCTTTCTATCTTGCCGCCTCCCTGCCTCTCGATTTGGACTTCAAACAAAAACTGCTCTCTCTGCGCTCTGAGTCAGAACGTCTGTCCTTGTTCATTTCATATCTCGAAACCATCATTCCCAACCTCCGCCGCACCGCCAACGCCCGCGAAAAAGCCGGCGGCAACGGCCACGTCCACTGATAGATGCAAGGTTTACCCTGTGGCCCTCTGTGCCCTCTGTGGTGAAGGTTTTTTCTGCCCGCTCAATGTCCCGGCAGCCGAAGCCCGCTCTTGTATAATCCAAAAAAGCAGTTGGGGGTTCCTCATGAGTCTTCCACGCACGCTGGGCGAATTGCGCCGCAGTGTTTTTTCCGAAGAACGTCTTCGCATCCGCCGCGTAAAAGATGAACTCCGCGAAAACCTCATCGCCCGCCTGCGTCAGCACGATGACGCTACCACCTTCCCCGGCATCGTCGGTTACGATGACACCGTCGTGCCGCAAATCGTGAACGCCATTCTCTCGCGGCACAATTTTATTCTGCTCGGCCTGCGCGGCCAGGCCAAAAGCCGCATCCTGCGCGCCCTTACGACGCTGCTCGATCCTCACATGCCGTACCTCGCCGGCTGCGAGATCCGCGACAATCCCTACGCCCCCATCTGCCGCCGTTGCCGCGAAGAAGTCGCGCGCCTCGGTGACGCCACTCCCGTTTCCTATCTCACTCCCGAAGACCGCTACGTCGAAAAACTTGCCACGCCCGACGTCACCATTGCCGACCTGATCGGCGATATCGATCCCATCAAAGCCGCCCGCGGCGGCCACGAACTCTCCAGCGAATTCACCGTTCACTACGGCCTGCTGCCCCGCGCCAATCGCGGCATCTTCGCCATCAACGAACTTCCCGACCTCGCCGGAAAAATTCAGGTCGGTCTCTTCAACATCATGCAGGAAGGCGACGTCCAGATTAAGGGCTATCCCATCCGCCTCCCGCTCGACGTCGCCATCGTCTTCAGCGCCAATCCCGAAGACTACACCGCTCGCGGCAAGATCATCACTCCGCTCAAAGACCGCATCGGCTCTGAGAT
>PMXH01000319.1 GCA_003165855.1 Acidobacteriaceae bacterium
AAACATTACGAGACGTATTGCCGCATCTTCGACCGGTGCGGATTGAAATACATGGTGGTGGAGGCGGATTCGGGGGCGATGGGTGGCAAGGAATCGCACGAATTCATGGTGCGCACTCCGGCNNCGCTGGAAGTGCACACTCCGGGGCAGAAGACGATCGAAGATGTGGCGCGCTTTCTGGGAGTTTCGCCGAAGAACAAGATCAAGACGCTGGCTTTGATGGCGGAAGAGCCGGCGCCAGATAAGTCAGATAAGAAAGACCAAAAAAGCGGCAAAGTGAAGTCGCGGGCGATTGTGGTGCTGATGCGCGGCGATCATCAGCTGAACGAAGCCAAGCTCAACGCCACGGTAGCGGTCGCGACGCGGCCGATGGACGAAGCCGAGATCAAGGCGCTGTTCAAGTCTCCGGCCGGATATTTGGGGCCGGTGGGGATTGAGTGGGCGAAGGATCTGAAGAAAGATGTGGGGCTGCCGGTGTTGCTGGTCGACCGGGCGCTCGAGGGCCGCGTCAACCTGATCGGCGNNCGATGGGCGCGCGCGTGCTCGATAAGAACGGCAAGGAAGTTACGCCGATCATGGGCTGCTACGGGATTGGAATCGAGCGCATTCTGACGGCGGCAGTGGAGCAGAGTAATGACGAGAACGGATTCTGGCTGCCGCCCTCGATCGCTCCGTTTGAAATTGTGGTGACCCCGGTCAATGTGAAGGATCAGAGTCTGCTGAGCGCCGCGGTTGACCTTGCGACGCGCCTGGAAGCGGCCGGATTTGACGTGATCCTGGATGACCGCAACGAGCGGCCGGGGGTGAAGTTCAAGGATGCCGACCTGGTCGGTATCCCCTTTAGAATCACTGTCGGGAACAAGGTTACCGAAGGTACTGTGGAAGTGGTTCTACGCTCGACTCGCGAGGTACGCGATGTTACGATCGCGGCGGTAGTGGAATATTTTCAAGGAGTGCTGCGAGCCAAGGCCTGAAAGCTGCGCCTGGCTTTTGCGGCGTAGTTTTCAGACTATGGGGATAATCAAGGCAATTCTCGGGTTTCTCGCGATCGCGGCGGTTTTTGTCGGCGTTTTCCAGGTGGCGCCGCCGATGTTCGCCAATTACAATTTTCAGGACGACCTCAGAACCGTTGCGATGATGGATGGGGCCGCCTTCCAGAAGACCGACGAGGACGTTCGCAACGATGTGATGCGGAAGGTCAAAGAGCACGACCTTCCGATCGATCCGAAGCAGATAACGGTGCAGCGCATGAACACACCCGGTCTGTCGGCGATCTACGTAGCGGCCGATTATTCGGTCACCATCAGTCTGCCGGGCTATTCCTTCGATATGCACTTCACTCCGTCGAGCGGAAATAAAGGGTTCTAAGATCAGTGATCACTGATCAGGGCCAGTGGTCAGGGGCCAGTAAAAACGCAGTTCGGATGACATGTCGGGAAGGGCGCGGCTCACTGGCCACTGATCACTGACCACTGACCACTGCTTCTGAGGTTCCTATGATCAACGGCGCTCACGTTGTGATCTACACGAAAGATTCCGAGGCCGACCGCGCCTTCTTTCGCGATGTGNNCGTTCCATGACTCCGACAAAAACGACCATCACGAGCTTTATCTAATGTGCGACGATATCGCCGCAACCTTGAAAGATCTCAAGTCGAAAAAGGTGAAGGTCTCGGACGTGACCGACCAGCGCTGGGGGAAACTCGCCACCTTCACGCTTCCCGGCGGCGGCAAAGTCGGCATCTACGAGCCAAAACATCCGAGTCCCTTGAAACCGGAGCGCAAGTGACGAACTGGCGGCTGATAGACTGAACCTCGGCTCCGATGTTTTCCGACCGCACCAACTGGAAGCTGACGCGCAATCGCCTGACTGAGGCGCTCGAAGAAGTACGATCGAGCGGCGGGCGCGTGCTCGATCTTACGATCTCCAATCCGACGCGGGCTGGCCTGCGCTACGACGATCACACAATCCTTGAGTCGTTGGCCTCGCCGCACGCCATGGATTACGATCCGCAGCCGAAGGGTCTGCTCAGCGCGCGCGCAGCAGTTGCGGCCTACTACCAAGCCCAGCACGGCATACGCAGCCTCAATCTCGAGCGGCTGATTCTCACCACAAGCACCAGCGAAGGTTATTCCTTCGTATTCCGCCTGCTGTGCAATCCCGGCGATGAGCTGCTGGTGCCGAAGCCGAGCTATCCGCTGTTTGAGTTTCTCGCCGACTTGCAGGACGTCAAGCTCGTGCCTTATCCCTTGATCTACGATCACGGCTGGCAGATGGATTTCCCGTCGCTGCAAAGCGCGGTAACGGAGCGAACGCGCGGCGTGGTCGTGGTTCATCCCAACAATCCCACGGGTTCGTATGTGCATCCGCAGGAGCAGGAGGCGCTCAATTGCTTTTGCCGCGAGCATGCGCTGGCGGTCATCGCCGACGAAGTGTTTCTCGACTACGCTCACAACCGGTCCGCACAACAAAGCTTCGTTGCCAACCAAGACGTGCTCAGCTTTACCCTGAGTGGGGCTTCGAAGATCTCGGCGTTGCCGCAAATGAAAGTGGCATGGATCGCGACCAGTGGTCCTGCGGAGGAAGTTGAGACGGCGCAGGCACGGCTTGAGGTAATCGCCGACACGTATCTTTCGATGAATGCGCCCATGCAGTGGGCAGTTCCGGTATTGCTTGAGCAGCGGGAAAGCATCCAGCCGCAATTGCTGGATCGCGTCCTCGGCAATCTGGCCGAGCTTGACCATCAGCTTGCCGCGCAGAAAAGTTGTCAACGCCTGAGTGTGGAAGGCGGATGGTACGCGGTGTTGCGCGTGCCGGTAACGCAGACTGACGAAGAGTTAGCGGTGGATCTGCTGCGCCGGAAATCGGTGCTGGTGCATCCCGGACACTTCTATGATTTCCCGAGCGATGGACACCTGGTGCTGAGCTTGATCACGCCGGAGGGTGAGTTCAAAGAGGCAGTAGGTCGGCTGCTGGAAGCCGCAGGCCAGTGATTCGTATCGGTCATGATTCGTATTCGTCCATGATTTCTGTCAGGCCTGATCCGTATCAGGGCATGGCTTTAGCCATGCCGATGAGGCCAAGCGAAGAGATGGGCTTCAGCCCCTGCGGCGCCGGATCAAGCTCAAATCCTGGATGGGCCGAGGAGTAAGGATACTGCTCCGCCTCCGCAACAAGATGTCGAGCGACGGGATTGTTCCGGATGTATTGTTCGGTTCGTAGGAATGCGTCGGGATCGAGAATGCGAACCTCCGAGAAGCCCTCTTGCCAGACCGGCGCACTAAATCCGAGTTCTCGTCCCGCCCGGAATGCAAAGCCGCCTTTGATGAATTGCACGGCCCGCTCGATCGTGATTTCACAGTCAACTGTGAGTAGAACATGGAAGTGATCCGGCATGACCACGAACTCGTGCAGTCGGAATTTCTTCTGGGCGCGATAGTCGTAGAGCACCCGCACGAATAACCCAGCCGAGCGATCCGACTGAAGAAGATTCCGCTTGCCGCAGATCGACGACGTGGTGAAGAATGTGCGCGCCCAAGCAATAGCGCGATTCGGGTCTGCATGACGAACTGGAATGGCCATACGGCAGCGGCTGAAGCCCGCTCCTCTCTTGTGTGCATTGCGGCACGGCTGAAGCCGTGCCCTGATACGAATCTCTATATCGGAAGATGTGGGATTCGATGTGACAGATGTCACAACAAGGGCTGGAAACTCTTTACGCGTGTCAAAACGGGAGACAGAATTCAAATTCTGGATGTCTCCGGCGTTAGTCATCGATCAACGCTCTCTATCGCTTCACCAGAAACGGATTGCTTTCCCGTTCTTCCCCGATGGTGGTCAGCGGGCCGTGGCCGGGGACGACTGTGGTGTCGTCGGGCAATGCAAGCACAGTGCCATGCAGGGACTGCAGGATCTTCTGCATCGAGCCGCCGGGCAAGTCGGTGCGGCCGATGGAGCCGGCGAAGAGCGTGTCGCCCGCGATCAGCGTTTTCTCGGCAGGGAAGTAGAGGCAGATGCTGCCTTCGGTGTGGCCCGGGGTGTGGAGCACGCTGGCGGTGTGCGCTCCAGCCTTTACCGTATCGCCGGTGCTGACACTTTGGTCAATCTCAACTGCGCCCGGCGCTGCCATGCCGATCCAGGCAGCCTGCACGTCGAGCATTTTGAGCAGGGCATAATCGTTCTGGTTGAGCAGGATGGGCGCTCCGGTGGCGGCGCGCAGCTTCATCGCGCCTCCCACGTGATCGATGTGGGCGTGGGTGATGACGATTTGCTTGACTTGCAGGTTATGCTTGCGCAGGAGCGCGAGGATGTCCTCAATGTCATCGCCGGGGTCGATGACCATGGCTTCGCGCGTGGCCTCGTCGCCGATGATCGAGCAGTTGCACTGCAGCGGACCGACGGGGAAGATTTCGTGGATCATGTTTCCATTGTAACCAGTAGCGAGTAACCAGTAGCGAGTACCTGGTACCGAGTGCCCGTGTAAGAACCGAAAAATCCAGGTTGGGACTTGCTGGAAAACGCGGCTGGCGAGACAATACCGCCAACGTGCTTGGGGGAGGTTCTGTGGCAGCTAAATACCGTCAGCATGGATATCAAGACCGCGACCGCGAGGCCAAGCCGCGCAAGGAGGCCCCGGAAAAGCCAGCTTCGGTGCCACCGTCCCGGCGCGATTACAGCATGGGGCCGAAGCCGGTGCAGATGCCGGGAACGCGGGCCGTCTCGCGCTGCGCGCAGTGCGGTACGGTGCTGCAGGCGATTCCGCCGACCGGGCTTTGTCCCAAGTGCGGGTTCGAATTGCACTCCTGCAAACAGTGCATGTATTTCGATCCCGGAAAGCGCTTCGAGTGCATGCAGCCGGTGACCGAACGCGTAGCCAAGAAAGACGCGCGGAACGAGTGCACGTTCTATGAGCTTCGCGTCACCCGGGAAAAGGAAACATCCACTCCCGCCAGCCTGCGGCCAAGCGACGCGCGGCAGGCGTTTGAGAATCTGTTCAAAAAGTAATCGAAGTCAGACCTCAGACTTCGGACGTCAGACCTCAGAATCTAGAGTGGATACGGCGTCGCCCGCTGGTTTCGCTGATGTCCGAGGTCTCCGGGCCGAAGTCGTTCAAGAAATAGTGGCCCAGCATTGTTCGTACAGCTTCGCTCGTGTAGTGTGCATCCGACCTGTATAGGCCGAAGCAAAAGGCTGGCTTGATTGGAGCTCCCATGCGCCGGGTTCTCGATTCCCTGATCGCTTTTCTCCCGCTGTTTATCCTTTGCCAAAGCGTCTTCCCTCAATCCCAGATTCCATCCCCCGATGGCCGCAAGATTCTGGTGGATAGCGTTGTCGTTTCTGGCACGCAAGCCATCGATGCGGCGGAGTTGGCTGAGATTACCGGCGCTATTACAGAATCCGAATTCAATGACGATGCCGACGAAATGGAAGAGCGAATACGCGACCAGTTTCAGGACCACGGGTACTTTCAGGCTGAGGTCCGTAAACTCGAGATCAAGGTGATCGACCCGCTCGCTTCTCCAAAGCCGGTGCGGCTGGAGGCGGATGTCAAGGAGGGGCCGCTCTGTCGGGTATCCACGATCGACTTTACGGGGAATCATCTCATCACTACAGAAGAACTGCGGGCGATGTTCCCGCTTAAAACCGGCGACGTATTTGAGAAATCAAAGATTGCCGGAGGATTGGAAAGCATGATGAAGTCCCAGGGTTCGCATGGCCTGCTCGAGGCCTATGCAATTCCCAATACTACGTTTTCCGGTTCAACCGTCAAGTTGGACATTGAGATTCACGAAAGGCAGCAGTATCGCATGGGCAAGTTGGAAATCTTCGGACCGGCGGAGGTCGAAGAGAAGCTTCAGACACGTTGGAAGCTCGAAAGCGGAGCGGTTTTCGACCGAGGTTATATCGCCGAATTTGTCGACGAAAACAGCTCGCTTCTGCTTGCCAGTTTTGTGCTGGCGGACGGGATCAAGGTATTCAAGAACTGCAGCGATTCCACGGTTTCGGTTCACATCCACCTGGTTTCAGACGCGCAGCACGACGCGCTCGATCGCGCAAAGCCAACGGATTGCGACGATCCGGATGATCCTAAGAAAGACGAAGCGAAAAAATAGAAGTCGGACTCCAGACTTTTGACCTCAGACCTCAGACTTCGAATACGGGCGTTGCGCGCCGGTTTTGCTGAGGTCCGAGGTCTGCGGGCCGAAGTCGTTCCTACGGCTTCTGCGTAGGTCGCAGCAAAATCTCGCTCACGAACGACTGTGGACTCTGCGTCACCAGCATGACGACGGCGTGGGCTACGTCTTCCGGTTGCAGCATCTTTGCCGGGTCTTTGCCGGTGTGCGGGCTCAGGTCGGTGTTGGTCGAACCGGGGCACACCACAGCCACGCGGATGTTGTGGCCGCGCAGTTCCTCGGCGAGGGAGTAGCTCAGGCCGTTCAATCCCCATTTTGACGCGGCGTAGGCTGCGCCGTTCGGCAGTGCGTTCTTGCCGGCGAGAGACGAAATGTTGATGATGTGGCCGGAGCGGGCGCGAATCATCATCGGAGCGAAGGCGCGAGCCGTGTAGTAGACGCCGCGCAGGTTTGTGTTCAGGATCTGGTCCCAGGCCTCGGGAGGGAGTTGGTGCAGCGGCCCGCCGAATCCACCGATCCCGGCGTTGTTCACCAGAATGTCGACCCGGCCGAAGGAAGCCTCGACATGCCTGGCCGCAGCCTCAACCGACTGAAGGCTGGTGACATCGCAGGGGAGTGCTTCAGCCCTCTCGCCAACCTGAGTGATTGCGCGCGCGGTCGAGTCGAGAGCAGCGGGCGTTCGTCCGCATAGCACGGCGGCGGCGCCAAGTCCCGCGAGCGCTCGTGCGATGGCGGCGCCAATCCCGCGGCCTGCGCCGGTGATCACTGCCACTTGCCCGGCCAGGGGGTGAGCGACATCCGCTTGAGCTTTGCTGGTTCGATCCTTGTCCGTTCGATCTTTGTTGATCCCGTCCGTCTCCATTCGAAAAACCTCCAGCCTCGCCTCAGGTGCCTCGTGAGAGTCGAATCGGTGCGATGTGCCCCCGTCCGGCACCTGCATCTTATACAATAGCGCGGAGGGCAACTGGGAAGTTGCTTGCCTTCGGAAGAAGAGGTACTTATAATCCGGCAAACCCCAAAAGAAGGGTGAGTCGCTTTGCGTCACACAAGATGCAAGGGATTGTGATTCCCGAAATTGTCGATCCCGCTAGACCCAAGGAGCCAATACTGATGAAAAAGATTCTGGTCACGGTTGTGCTTGGGGTTGCTGCTCTGGCAGCGGCCCAGGACGCTGCTCAGCCGGCACAAGGACAACCGGCCGCGGCCGCTGCGCAAGCGCCGGTAATTAAGGACCCCGCCGAGTACAACGCGTACGTGGGCGCAATCCAGCAGAAGGATCCGACCGCGCAAGTCAGCGGTCTCGAGGCGTTTCTGGCGCAATACCCTAATAGCGTGATGAAGGTTGCCGCGCTGCAAACTCTGATGCAGGACTACCAGCAGACGAATAACCAGGCAAAAACTCTTGATGCGGCTACCAAGCTGGTAGCCGCCGATCCCAGCAATGAGCGGGCGATATTCCTGCTGGCCTACTTCGATCGCCTGAAGGCGCAGGGCGGCGACCCCAATGCCAAGCAGGATCTGGTGGATGCCAAGAAATACGGGCAGATGGGGCTAGATGGTCTGGCAAAGTTCACCAAGCCCGATGGCACCTCAGACGCTGACTTTCAGAAGATGAAAGACCAGATGACCGGGGTTTTCAACGCAGCGCTCGGCATTGCCGCTCTCACCGACAAGGACTATGACGCCGCGAGAAAGGACTTGCGCGCCGCCGCCGATAGCAGCCCTGACTTTCAGAAGGATTTCAGCGTGGTGTATCCCCTGGCGCTGGCCTATGCCGGGCCCACTCCGCCGGACCCGAAGCTTACGCCCGACCCGGTCAATGCGATCTGGTTTTCCGCCCGCGCTTCCACGGTCGCGCCGAACGCGCAGTATCAGCAGCAGATCGAGAAGTACGCCAAGAATCAATACATGAAATATCACGGCGGGGACGATGGCTGGACAGATGTACTGGCACAAGCTAAGGCCAACCCGATTCAGCCCGCTGGATTCGCCATCAAACCCGCGCCCAGTCCGGCGGAACAGGCTCATGCCATGGCGATTGCGACCGCGCCGGAGAAAATGGATTTCGCGCAGTGGGAATTCATCCTCTCCAACGGCGCGCAGGCAGACCAGGATTTGGTGTGGAACGCCATCAAAGGCAAGGCGGTACAGCTAAACGGGACGGTGATCAAGGCGATATCGACCCAGTTTGACATCGCCGGCAGCCTCGATGACATCGACGCCAAGAAGGCTGACATCACTCTCACCTTTGAAGAGAAGCTGCAGCTAAAGCTCATCCCGAAAGAAGGCGCCAGCCTGGACTTCCAGGGCGTGCCGGCTTCCTACACCGCAAGCCCATTCATGATGACCATGGAAAAGGGAATGCTGGCAAAACCAAAAGCGGCGCCCGCGAAGCCTCCGGTCCATCACAAACCAGCCGCCTCGAACTAGGCAACGCTGATATCGCAGAAAAAGGCAGCCCGCATGGGCTGCCTTAGTTTTTGGGTTGGAGAAACACGAATGCCGCGTGGCGGAGCCGGGGGCTAGCGCACCGCCTTCTTTTCCAGCGTGGCCGGGCGCGCACTGCGCGGCGGGCGCTTCGCGCCGTCCCGCAACTGCCGCACGTCAATCTTGAGCTCGGTGATGGTGCGGCTCAGAGTGTTGCGGTGCATGTTGAGCTCGCGCGCGGCGCGGCATTGGTTGCCTTTATTTTCCTGCAGGACGGTGAGAATAAATCGTTTCTTGAACTCACGCACGCCCTCGGAATAAAGGATGTTGCTTCGGTACATCTGCAGGATGAGTGCTTCCAATTGATCTTTCACGGTAGGTCTCTCTCTCGGTTGAATGTCTTTTTTTAACTACCTGCTAGCCCCACGCATTTATTTCGACTTGGGAGCCGGAGTACCGGTCAGTTCCTTGGGGGCGCGGCGCAGGAAATCCAGTCCCTCGTAAAANNGGCGCCAGTTCCGACTTCTCCAGCATCTTCGAGGTCGGGGTGAATGCAGTCATCCCCATCAGGACCACAGCCACCACCAGCCCACCCTTTAACACGCCCAACAACGCTCCCAGAAAGCGGTCGAAACCGCTCAGGCCGGCCGCCTTCATCAACTTGCGCGCGATCCTGCCGGCAATACTGAACAAGATCAAAATCACAAAGAAGATGATGAGGAAGCCGAAAATCTGAGCGATCAATTCCGACTTCAGAAACGACAGCAACCACTCGGCAAGTCTCTGATATTGCCAAGCGGCAACGATGTAACCGACAACCAGTCCCGCCATGCTTAAGACCTCTGCGAAGAAGCCATGCATGGCGGCTAACAGCACATTCAGCAGCACGACAACGACAATCAGCCAGTCTGCCGCAGTCATAGTACTCTCTTGCGGATCCCGAAAACCGCGTTGCAGACCAACACCGCGCGCCTACACATCCAGCTTGTGCCCCGTAACCTGGAGGTAGGCGTCAAGATACTTCTCGCTGGTCCGGAGCGCAACTTCGGAAGGCAGCGCCGGCGCGGGCGGCTGCTTGTTCCAGTGAATCTCCTCCAGGTAATCGCGAACGTATTGTTTGTCGTAGGACTCCTGCGAGCGTCCCGGCGCGTACTTATCGGCGGGCCAGAAGCGGGAGGAATCCGGCGTGAGCACCTCATCCGCCAGTGTGATTCCCAGGGCGGTGCGGCCAAACTCAAACTTGGTGTCGGCGATGATGATCCCGCGCTGGCGGGCATAATCCGCCGCTTTCTTATACACGCGCAGGGTGAGGTCGCGCAAAGTGCTGGCAGTCTCCGTGCCGACGATCTCGCACATGCTGGCGAACGAAATGTTTTCATCGTGGCCGCTCGACGCCTTGGTGGATGGTGTGAAGATCGGTTCCGGGAAGGCTTCGGATTCACGCAGACCGGCCGGCAGGGCGATGCCGCAGACCTTACCTGTTGCCTTGTATTCTTTCCAGGCCGAGCCGGAAATGTAGCCGCGCACCACGCACTCCACGGGAAACATCTGGGCGCGCCGCACCAGCATCGACCGTCCGCGCAACTGATCGGCGTACTTCTGCAGGGCCTGCGGATAGCGCTCGACATCCGCGGTGATGAGGTGGTTGGGAACGATGTCAGAAAGGAAATCGAACCAGAACAGCGAAATCTGGCTCAGAACGCGGCCTTTGTGAGGGATGCCGGTGGCGAGCACGTAGTCGAAGGCGGAGATGCGATCGGTAGCGACGAACAGCAGGCGTTCGTCGTCCAGCTGATAAACGTCGCGCACCTTGCCGCTGGCGTGAAGGCGGAGATCGGGAAAATCGGTTTGTAAGAGTACGGGATCGAGAAGTTTAGGAGTCATGTTTGAAATTTTACAGGCAAGCAGCGAGGCCGTATTTTAGACCGTCAGAAATATTTGTCAACGGCAGAGATCACTGCCCAGAGGCAGGTTCCGTATCCTGTTGAGAGCGAATACATTGGAGGCGGAGGGACATTGTGGGAAGGGGGAGCAGCAGGCAGCTTCGGCGAGAGCGTTGTGGAAAAGCTGAGGATGAAGGTGGATATCGTGGAAGACTCAGTCTCAGTCGACGAGATCAGCCTGAAGGCGTGCTCGCCATCAAGACTTCGAAGGCCACCTGCGGGCACCGTGAAAAACTCGCAGAAGTTGGATTTCGTTATCGCGGATGCGATAGGGAACTATGTAGGGCGTGCCCGGAACAACCAGTTCGCGGGTCCCGGTGACCCTTCCCGGGCGGCCCAATGCAGGATGCCGTTGCAGCAGATCGACAGATTCGTGAATGGTTTGAACCATGCGGGCTGCGGTTTGCGGTTTGTCACGGGCGATGTATTCCGCCTCGGCGTTCAAGTTCGCGAGCGCCCGGGCCAGCCATCTAACGCGCACGCCGAGTCCACTTCTTTCTCGTCCGCTGTACTTCTTGAGGAGTGGCGAACTCGCCGCGATCGGCCTCACCCAAGGCCTTCCTGATCTCCCCGATCTGCCATTCATTCAGAGTGACGTATTCACGAATCGCCTCGGCCGCGACAAAAGAACGACTTCGCTGGGTCGCCTTGGACAAGCGATCAAGCCGGTCTTTTAACTTTGAATCGAGACGCAGGGTGAGAACGGCAGATTCCGCCATGGTTGCTTCTCCTGTACACATTGTATATCAGGCGTATACATGTGCAGGATACGTCAGGGATAAAAGTGGAATCCAGGATTGCCATGCAGGTTCTAGGGCGCAGCTTCGCTTCCAAGTGCAGCATCGCTTGCTACGCGGCTCCGAAGCGTACCGAAACCAGTTTCGACACGCCCGGCTCTTGCATGGTCACGCCGTAGAGCACGGGCGCGATGCTCATCGTCTTCTTGCTGTGCGTGATGAGGACGAACTGGGTCTTGATGCTCATCTCTTTGACAAGTTCGGTGAAGCGGCCGATGTTGGCCTCGTCGAGCGGGGCATCGACTTCGTCGAGGATGCAGAAGGGACTGGGCGTGAATTGGAAAATGCCGACCAGCAGGGCTAGCGCGGTGAGCGCCTTCTCGCCTCCGGAGAGCAGCAACACACTCTGCAGGCGCTTGCCGGGAGGGGACGCAACTACGTCGATGCCGCTTTCGGTGCTGTTTTCCTCGTCGGTGAGCTTCATGAAGGCGTGGCCGCCGCCGAAGAGCTTTTTGAAAGTGACGCCGAAGTTTTCATTGATCCTGGCGAAAGCTTCCTGGAACTTCTGGCGCGAGACTTCGTCGATCTCGCGAATGGTGGCGGTGGTGTTCTCGATGGAGGAGATCAGGTCTTTGCGTTGCGCGTCGAGGAAAGTGTGGCGCTCGGCAGTCTCGCGGTACTCTTCGAGCGCCATCATGTTCACGGGGCCCATGGCTTCCAGCTTAGCGCGCATTTCGCGGTAGGACTGATCGCAGGCCGCGAGTTCGTCGCCAGTGACGAGAGCGAGAGTGGTGTCGGCGAGTAGAGCGGGGCGCTCAATTCCGAGTTCGTTCAAGCAGGTTTCGGCCATGTACATGGCGTCGGCCTGAAGCTTGGCGGCGGCGGCCTGGAGTTCACCTCGCCGATCACGGGCCTGGTCGAGAAGCTGGCGGGCAGCGCGGAGAAGCTCGTCGATTTCGGAGAGGCGGGCGCGGAGTTGGTCTTTCTCGAATTGCAGCAAGCCTTCGCGCGCCTGGCCGGCGTTGCGCTCGGCTTCGAAGTCGGCGGCTTGTTGTTCGAGCTGAAGGTTCTCGGTTTCGCGCTGCAGTTTTTCGGCGGCGGCGCCTTCGATCTGCGAGACCAGAGCATGGAGGCGCTCGCTCATCTCGGTGAAGAGGGAATCGATGCGTCCGAGCACGGCAGTGGCGGAGCGATGGCGTTCTTCTAATGCGGCGACGCGGGCCACGCGCTGGGAGCTGGTTTGGGCGGCGTCTTCGCGGCGCTGCCGCAGGGTGCCGAGCGATTCCTGGGCGGCGGCGATTTGCTGCTCAAGCTGGATGCGAGTCTCTTCCAGTGTGGCGATTTCCGCCTGCCGCGCCGTGATGATTGATTCCTGATCGGCGCGTTCGGCCGCCAGTCGTTGCAACTCGGCTTGCGAAATGTTCATGCGCTCGGTGACGCGGGCCAGCTCAGAATCGAGCTGCTGCAGCATGTGGCCGGAAGTCATCGATTGATGTTCGGCCTCTCGCTTTTCGCCTTCCAGACGTTCCAGCAGGGAAGTGAAATCTTTGATCTCGCGGCCGAGGGTAAGGACGCGCATTTCTTCTTCACGAAGAGCGCGTTCCAAATCTTCGAGCTGGCGGAGAACTTCGCGGAGTTCGCGCTTCATCGAAAGCGGGCCTTCAGCGCGTTGTTTGCCGCCGGTGACGGTCACGTTGTGGAAGCATTCGCCGGACTGTGAAAGAAAGAACGCGTCGGGATTCTCCAGCGCAAGGCCGCGCGCGGTGTCGGAGCCGGGAACGATGTAGCCGTCGCGAAGCTTGGGGAGGATTACTTCCAGCGACTTTCCGAAACCGTTGAGAACGCGGATGGTGTGCTTCAACGGCACAATGGAAGCGGTGGGCGGAGCGCAGTGGGCGGCTTCGTCGAGGACGAAGGAGAACTTGGCCTGCGAGTCCTCGGGATGAACCAGGAAAGTGGCGCGGCCGTCGACGTCGCTACGCAACAGGCGGAGGCCTTCGTCGGCAGCGTCCCAGGACTTGACTACGATGTAGTTCAATTCATCGCGCAGGAAGTC
>PMXH01000054.1:0-6362 GCA_003165855.1 Acidobacteriaceae bacterium
CAGCGGCTGCACGCTCTGGACGCGACCACGGGCGGCGAAATGTACAAGGGGCCGGTCATTATTTCGGCCAAGTACCCCGGCACGGGCGATAACAGCTCGGAGGGTTATGTAGCGTTCGATCCAGCGCAGTATAAGGAGCGCTCGGGGCTGCTGCTGGTGGGTAGCGACGTTTATCTGGCGTGGGCGTCGCACTGTGACATCCGTCCGTATACGGGATGGGTGATGGGCTACAACGCGACGACATTGGTGCAAACGACGGTGATCAACGTGACTCCCAACGGGAGTCAAGGGGCGATCTGGGGCGCTGGGGCGGGACTGACGGCGGATGGCGCTGGCAACATCTTTTTTCTGGACGCGAACGGCATCTTCGATACGACGTTAAATTCCGAGGGCTTTCCCAGTAGCGGCGACTACGGCAATGCGTTTATCCGGCTCACGACCAAAGGCGGACTGGCAGTGGCCGACTATTTCGAGATGGACAATGGGGTGGAGGAGAGCGACAAAGACCAAGACCTGGGGTCGGGCGGAGCGATCCTGCTGCCGACGATGAAGGATGGGTCGGGAAATAGCTGGCAACTGGCGGCGGGGTCGGGGAAAGACAAGAACCTGTACGTGGTGAATCGAAACTCGATGGGAAAGTTCAACGCTAACAGCAACAATATTTATCAGGAACTGGCGGGAGCGCTGCCGGGAGGAATGTGGTCGATGCCCGCCTACACCAGCGACCGACTTTATTATGGATCGGAGGGGGAGCCGATTATGGCGTTTCAATTCAAGGATGCCAAGCTGGAGACAACTCCGGTTGCGCAAACCAGCAACAGCTTCGCCTATCCGGGAACTACCCCGAGCATCTCATCGAATGTGGGTAAGAACGCGATCGTTTGGGCGGCGGAGAATACCAATCCCGCGGTTCTGCATGCTTACGACGCGCTTAACCTGGTGGAGCTGTACAACACTACTCAGGCGGCGGGCGGACGAGATAACTTCGGCGCAGGGAACAAGTTCATCACTCCGCTGATTGCGCATGGCAAAGTGTACGTGGGGACGACCACGGGAGTGGGAGTGTTTGGGCGGCTATCGGACGGGGGGGACGGCGGGCACAGTTCCGCGGCTGGGGCGGAAGCGGCTAAACCCAGCTCGAGCGCTGCGACGGAGGTTTCCAACTCTGAGGAACGCGCGATTCCTTAGCGGACAGTGAAGGGCGCGGGATTTGCGGGCGGTGAAGCGCCGGGCTTCGCCCGGCGGACAGCCCCTTCGACTTCGCCCAGGGCAGGCTTGGGGGGCTGTCCCCACATCAGCACATAGTCTTCTGTCTTCTGTTCTTTTGTTCCACATAAACTCTCACCGGTTTTGAATCTGTTCTAGACTCCTTGTATTCCGATGGTGCTCAGGGATCAGCTCGGGTTGAAGTTTATGCCGCCGGAGCGCCGGGTGTGGACGGTGCGCGGGCTGGTGGCGGCGGTGCGCGCGCATGTGGAGCGGGAGTATTCCGACGCGTGGGTGGAGGGGGAGATTTCGAATTTTCGCGCGCCGGACTCGGGGCATCTTTATTTCACGCTAAAGGATGGGGATGCGCAGATACGGATCGTGATGTTTAGTTCGAAGGCGCGGCTGTTGCGGTTTCGTCCAGCCGATGGGATGCGGGTGGTGGTGCGCGGACGGGTGACAATTTATGAGGATCGCGGCGAGTTGCAGATTGCGGCGGAGTACATCGAGCCCAAGGGTGCGGGAGGGTTGCAGGTTGCGTTCGAGCAACTGAAGGCGAAGCTGGAGGCGGAAGGATTGTTTGCGGCGGAACGGAAGAAAGCAATTCCGACGTTGCCGGCGCGGATTGGGATTGTGACGTCGCCGCAGGCGGCAGCGCTGCGGGATATTCTGAATATTCTGCAGAGACGGCATCGCACGGTGAACGCGGTGATTTATCCGGCGCAGGTGCAGGGCGATGCGGCGGCGGGGGAAGTGGCGAGTGGGGTGCGGTATTTCAACGAAGTCCGGAACGACGAGAACCGCAGCGTGGAAGTGATTATTGTGGGGCGCGGCGGAGGGTCGGCGGAAGATTTGGCGGCATTCAATGATGAGGGGTTGGCGCGGGCGGTGGCGGCGTCGGAGATCCCAGTGATTTCGGCGGTGGGGCACGAGACGGACTTCACGATTGTAGATTTTGTGGCGGACCTGCGGGCGGCAACGCCTTCGGCGGCGGCGGAGTTGGTGATCCGGTCGCGAGTGGAAATCGAGAGTCAGGCGGAGGCGGTGCGGGAGCGGCTGGTGCGGGCGATGGAGCGCAAGCTGCTGGAGGCGCGGCAGGCGCTGATGGAGCGGGCGCAGCATGGAGCGTTTGCGCGCATGATGGACTTGATCCGGCAGCGGCAGCAGAAGCTGGACGATCTGACTTACCGGCTGGAGCGGAGCGAGCGGCAGACGCTGGAACAAATGCGGCGGAGATGGGAGACGGCCGCGGCGGCAGTGCGACATTACGATGTGCGGCGAGTGATGGCGGCGATGCGGGGAGAATTGGAGGCACAGACGGCGGCGCTGGCGGCGGGGATGCGGAATCTGCTGCTGCTGCACAAGGTTCGCGTGGAGCGTATGGGTCGCGCGTTGGAGACGTTGTCTCCATTGGCGATTCTGGAGCGCGGGTATGCCCTGGTGTTTGATGGCGCCGGGCGATTGGTGAAAGATGCGGCGCAGGTGAAGGCGGGAGAAGAAATTTCGGCGCGCGTGGCCAGAGGAGAGATCAGAGCTACGGTGAAAGAAAAGAACACAGGTAAAAAGGTAGTTTGAACCCGGCCTCTTTCTTCCGGATCTCCCGTGGGGACAGGCCGGTGCTGTACGAGATCCTTCGCTCCGCCTGAAAAGCGGCTCCGCTCAGGATGACACTGCCGGAAAGAAGTCAAACCGGATTAGACGCACGCTGCTAAGAACGGAGTGGAGGGCTGGGCTGGCGGAAGAATTGAGTTACACCTGACCTGACGTGCTTATTATCGTCGATTCAGTACTTGCTACATTAGAATGTAGGGTTCTGAACTTAGAGACGCGGCGGATGGGGAAGATCCGGTGACGCAAATGATGGCGCCATGGTCGAGAGTGTCGTTCACGGTGCTCGACATTCTGTTGGTGGCGCTGATCATTTACGAAGTGCTGGTGATGATCCGGGGAACGCGGGCGGCGCCGATGCTGGCGGGACTGGCGGCGGTAGCGGTGGCGTTCTACCTGGCGCGGATCGGCGAGCTGGTCACGTTGAACTGGCTGGTGAGCCATCTGGTGCCGTATGTTGTGTTCGCGTTGATTGTGGTGTTTCAGGCGGAGATTCGGCACGTGTTGTCGGATGTGGGGCGGAAGGTCAGCTTTCTGCGCGGATCGGCGACGGAAGGGGATTCGTATGACGACATTGTGTTGGCGGCGAATTTATTTTCGCAGCATCAGACCGGCGCATTGATCGTGATTGAGCGGGAGATCGGGTTGCGGACGTATGTGGAAAGTGGCGTGGCGATGGACGCGCGGCTCTCCTACGATCTGCTGGCTACAATCTTCCGGCCAAGCGCGCCGCTGCACGATGGAGCGGTGATTATCCAGAAGGACCGGCTGGCGGCGGCGGCATGCTTCCTGCCGCTGTCCATGAATCCAGTGCTGTCGACGCAGATGGGGACGCGGCACCGGGCGGGGATTGGGATTACGGAGGAGACGGACGCGATTGCGGTGATTGTGTCGGAAGAATCGGGCGCGATCAGCGTGGCGGTTGGGGGCAAGATTGAACGAGATCTTACGGTGGAACAACTGCGCGAGCGGTTGAGCAGTGAGCTGCGGCGGTATATGTCGCCGGTGGCGTTGCCCACGGTGGTGGCACAAAGCGACGATTCGGATGAGGGTGAGGAGACGCCACTGCGGGCGGGTGCGCAGATTAGCGCTGACGAGGACGGGGACCCGGACACGGAGCGGCCGCTATGATGGCTTTCTTGCGGCGCTGGGTGCTGCATAACTTCTGGCTGAAGGTGTTGTCGCTGCTGATGGCGACGGGGCTGTGGCTGGCGATATCGCCGGATCAGGAGCCGGCGGAAGTGGCGGTGCGGGTGCCGATAGAATTTCAGCACGTTCCGCCGGAACTGGAGATCAGCTCGNNGCGGATATCCACGCGGAACTTGAACTGGGCGATGCCAAGCCGGGCGAGCGCACGTTTGATTTGACGGCACAGCAGGTTCGCCACCAGCGAGATTTGACGATCGTGCAGGTGGTGCCCGGACAGGTACACCTAAGCTTTGATACACGGCTGACGCGGGACGTGGAGATTCTTCCAAAAGTGACGGGAACTTTTGCGGCGGGGGAACAGATCGCCAAGGTGCTGGTGGACCCGGAAAGAATCACGATCACGGGGCCGCAGCATCATGTGGAGATGGTGGATGCGGCGACGACCGACCCAGTGGATGCTTCGGGAACGAGGACGGAGAGGACATTTGTAACCAATGTGTATGTTCCGGATGCACTGGTGCAGGTGGTGCAGCCGCTGCCGGTGCGAGTGACGGTAATCATGCAAAAAATTGCGCCGGCCGGGAACGGGCATTGAGCTGGTTTGGCGGTCGTCGTTTATCGTCCTCGGTTGGACATCTCCGGTTTATCATCCTCAGTTAGACATTTTCAGAGTCGGCTGGACGTTTCAGGTTCGACATCCAGCACTTCTTATGAACCCGCACAATTTATGAGCAATCAGATCAGACAATTGTTTGGCACGGACGGGATACGCGGAATGGCCGGGGAATTTCCGCTGACGGCGGAAAGCACGTACCTGATCGGGCGCGCGCTGGGACACGATTTGATGCGCGGGGCGCGGGCGGCGAAGGCGGTGATGGGACAGGACACGCGCGAATCGAGCGGGTGGATTGCCGACCGCGTGGCGGCGGGACTGGCGGCGGTGGGCGTGGAAATGCACAGCGCGGGCGTGATCACTACGCCTGGAGTCGCGTACCTGGCGCGGTCGCGCGGGTTCGCGGCGGGAGTGGTGATTTCGGCGTCGCATAATCCGTGGACGGATAACGGAATCAAAGTTTTTTCCGGAGATGGATTCAAGCTGACGGATGCGCGGGAGCTGGCGATCGAAAAAGAAATCTTCGCTCTGTTGGATAGGCCTGGCGCGGCGGACGATACGGCGCTGAAAATCGCTCGGCCTTGCCTGCCGGGGGAGACGGCACTGCGCAAGGCGTACATTGAGGCGTTGGCGGCAAGTGTGGCGTCGGACTTGAGCGGGATGCGGGTGCTGGTGGATTGTGCGAATGGGGCGGCAACGGCGGAGGCTCCGGAATTATTTCGAGCACTGGGAGTGCAAGTTGAGTTTGTGTGCGTGGCACCGGACGGGAAGAATATTAATTCAGGGTGCGGGGCGCTGCATCCGGAGACTTTAGGTAAGGCCGTGGCTGAGTCTGGCGGGAAGTTTGATTTGGGCGTGACCTTTGACGGCGATGCCGACCGGGCTTTGTTTTGCGACGGGGCGGGGCGCGTGGTGAATGGGGATGGAGTACTGCTGCTGACGGCGCGGGATTTGCAGGCGCGAGAGAAATTGAGTGGGTCCACCGTGGTGGCGACGACGATGTCGAACATGGGAGTCGAGATCGCGCTGAAGAAGTCGGGCATCCGCATGGTGCGGGCGAATGTGGGTGACAAGTATGTTCTGGAAGAGATGCTGAAAACGGGCGCGACTCTGGGCGGGGAACAATCGGGGCACATTATTTTTCGAGATGGCGACGCGACGACAGGCGACGGCTTGCTGACCGCGCTGCGAGTGATGGATGTGATCGTGCGCAGCGGGCGGTCGCTGGCGGAGTTGGTGAGCGATCTGAAAGTGTTTCCGCAGAAGATTCAGAATGTGCGGGTGCGGGAGAAGATTCCGTTTGCGCACGTACCGGAGGTGCAGCGGGCCATTGAAGCCGCAGAGCGCGAGCTGGATGGTAACGGGCGCGTGGTGGTGCGTTATTCCGGGACGGAGGCGCTGGCGCGGGTGATGGTGGAGGCGGAGTCGGAAGAGAAGATGCAGGCGCTGACGGCGGAGATTGCGGAGGCGATTCGGAAGACGCTGGGGGCGTAGCGACTACCGAGCAACGGGGGCGAGCTTCGCACGAATGGACAGCCGAGGACGGCTGTCCCAACATGGGCAGGGATCGTGCCGGCGTTTGTCGGACAGGAGTGTCCGACCCACAGGGACCTTGCCACTTGAGTTAATCCAGATCTCTCCAGTTGGGGCCTACGCCCATTTCTACTAGCAGTGGGACGGCTAGCGCGTGGACTTTTTCCATTTGCTCGCGGACTAGGGACTGCAAGGTGTCTACTTCTCTCTCGGGGACCTCGAAAACCAGTTCGTCGTGCACCTGCAGCAGCAT
>PMXH01000054.1:6414-6575 GCA_003165855.1 Acidobacteriaceae bacterium
TTTTGCGAGAGACCGAAGGGCGACAGGCCGTAGACGATTCCGAAGTTGACGACTTTGGCCGCGCGGCGGTGGTCGGGTGTGACCATGAGCGGCGGAACGCCGAAGACTTGCGAGGCGGTGAGGGTGTGGATGTCGTCGCCGCGACGGTAGGCCTCAACGAG
>PMXH01000202.1 GCA_003165855.1 Acidobacteriaceae bacterium
ATTCGGGTATTGTCCTTGTCCTGTTAGGCGGAACAGTGCACCTGATACGGCGGTTTTACTTCCGACCTGGCGAATCCAGACTTTTTTAGAAGGTATACTGCGACGAGCTAGAACTCCAGCCGCAAGACCGCTTCCCGCGCCGAAACAATCGGAATGCTCTCGATGGCACGCAGAGCTAGCAGGTCCGTCTTGTCGCCGGTGACCAGCAGAGTTGCCCGTCCATCCACGGAGGTGTTCAGGAACACGTCGTCATCAGGGTCAGGACTCATTGCGATGCGCGACTGCAACTCGACCCGCTCCGTTTGGTAAACAAGGTAAGCGGCGATGTCGGCGACGAACGCGTCGGTAATTTTCCTGAACTTCCGGATGCGGGGATAGTCGAGCACGCGCAAATACTCTTCCACAATCGGGTCTGAAACTACGTGGACGGCCCGCTTGTCCCGGACTGCGCGCAGGATCCGCGCCGGTGAGCCTTCTCCTGAGATCAACCCGCTGACAAAGACGTTGGTGTCGATTACAAGACGCGGCCGGAATGTCTCTTTTTCCACGTCAGATTCTTGCTTTCCTTACGTCAGGCCCGCGCCGAGCTTTCCTGACAGCCTTCAGGGCCTTTGCGATCGAGTTCTCGACTTCCGCCGCAGACACTCCCCGGTTGGCGGATTGCACTTCGTCAATGGATTTCCAGGGATCGATGTTTCGCAGAGCCCGCCGGACGATCAGTGCTTGCGCGAGAATTCCGCTGATGGATGTTCCGTTGTCGAAAGCTTCCTTCGCGACTTCCTCATGAACACTGGCAGGAACTCTGACGTGAATCTGACCGTTGAATGGCCGGGGCATAGCAAACTCCAATTCGTACTATACCACTATACCATGGTATATCAACCCCGACTTGCCGCCCGGTCTTCGCACCCGTGCTCCCCAAACTGCCAACCTCTGTCCGTGACGGACCTGGGTCTGCCGTTGTCGGAAATGCGCCGGGCTGTTATTTTGATAAAGCTCAATGACAGAAGACTTACAAGCCCGCCGTTTTGTGGTTCGCGGACGGGTGCAGGGGGTTGGCTTCCGCTGGTTCGTCGAGCGCGAGGCGCACATCGTGGGCATAGCCGGCTGGGTGCGCAACAATGCCGATGGCAGCGTCGAGGTGCACGTCCAGGGAACTCGCGATCAGATCTCTGGATTGCGATCCCGTTTGCGCGAGGGACCACGCGCCGCCCGGGTCGATGCTGTCGAAGAGTTAGAAGCCCGCTTAACCTCCGAACTCAGTTCATTTCGCATTGAAGGAGCCTGGTAGATTGCCCTCCAACTCGAGTCTGAATTCCGACCAACTCAAACATCTCATCCGCGAAGTTCCCGACTTCCCCAAGAAGGGAATTCTTTTTTACGACATCACCACGCTGCTGAAAGACAAGACCGGCTTCGCCACACTGGTCGACAGACTCTCCGAGAACTACGTCGCTGACAAGATCGATCTCGTCCTCGGCATGGAAGCCCGGGGATTCATCTTCGCTCCTGCACTCGCCTACCGCCTCAACGCGGGATTTGTCCCCGTGCGCAAGGCCGGGAAGCTTCCTGCCGAAACCGTGAAGTTCGATTACGCCCTCGAATACGGCACCAACTCCCTCGAGATGCACAAGGACGCCATCCAGAAAGGCCAGCGCGTGCTAATCGTGGACGATCTGCTGGCTACCGGAGGCACGGCTGAAGCCACGGCCAAACTGGCGACTTTACTGGGCGCGGAGATTGCAGGGCTCGGCTTTGTGGTGGAATTGGACTTCCTGCACGGCCGGGACAAGCTCAAAGGCTACGAAGTCACGTCCCTGCTGCACTATTAGAAGTAAGTAGAAGTAGCCGAGAGCAAAACTACCGGTCGCCTTACTTCCATACCCGCGCGATCATCAGCCCTATCCCAGCCCAGAAGCTCGCGCTGATGCTGACTGACAGCGCCAGTCCCAGAAGCCGGCTGCGGTTGACATGGCCCGACACCGCGAGGGTCGGGATTTCGGAGTCGTAGACCAGCCAGGAGCGCAGGAACTTCAAGTCTTGCGAATTCGCGGGCGGAGCGCCCCACGAACCCCGGATGGGCAAGTGCAATGGCGTTTCGCAAGTGCTGGACAGGGGGTAGAGCTGAGATTTGTAGCTCATAATATCCGCACCTCCAAGAACCTATCCTTGCAAATCGAATGCCATGCCTAACAGTGCCGTAACTGTATAGAATTAGGACAACTTCGGGCCTTAAGAGGTTGCTTTCAAGCCGCCCATAGGTTGAAAAAGTCCCAAATCTGCGCGGTAGCACCCAGTGCTTCCCGATTTGGACTCACCCAAGCCTTTCCTCAAGATTCCCTATAGGCTCCCGCGGAGACGTTCGCCAGGAAATCCAAATTTGATTAGCGTCCGCCAGATCTCAGATCTCTTTCAGCAACAGCTTCGAATCCTTAGGAAGATAGCCCTTCCGCCGAAACCAATCTTCCATCGCCTCCCGCAGTTGCTCCAACGGAACACCGGTGCCGATCTCCATCTCTCCATCGGAGACCGGCAACGTGTTGTCGAACACGCTGGCGTTGGTAAAGTTGCGCATGGAGAAGCTGTCCAGCCACTTCAGCGGACAGGGATGTCCCTGGTCTTTGTCCAGGTCCTGGTACTCGACGCGAATTTTCCGGGCAAACATGACTTGATTGAACCGCGGGCGATGCGACAGGCATGAAGCAAGGGAGCCATGCCGGACAGATCGGGATCAGCGTGTGTCGCTACACCGTGACGGGCGCCTGCATGGCGGTGACCACAGCTTCCAGGTGAGCCAGGGTTTCCTCGACCGTGAGCGAGTACATGTCGCGGCCCAGGCCTTCACCTGCCGCCAGCGCAGTTTGCAAATAATGGCCGGCAATTTCAACGGCTAGCGAGTCCGTGATTGCCTTGCCGGTGCGTTTCTTGTATTCCACCCACGCCGGATGCGGCAATGCTACCCAGACCGTTCTTCCTTCCACCAGAAACTTCACGTCGACGGCATCGGCGTGCCGCGTGGCAATGGCCACGATCAGCGCTTGATAGACGCAGTGAACCTGCTTCTTCGTCCAACGATCGGTGGCAGTGAAATCTTCGAACACGCTAACAAAACTATAGCGGACGAGATGCGGTCCCGGCAAATAAAGCTGGCGGCGGAGGTGCTCGTGTGGGACAGCCGCCCTCGGCTGTCC
>PMXH01000580.1 GCA_003165855.1 Acidobacteriaceae bacterium
GAACTCATCGAGAAGATCGAAGCCGTCACCGCCGACGATCTGCAGAGTCTGGCGCAGGAGTTCTTTAAGACCGAATCGGTTGCCGTAACCGCGCTGGGCAATCTGAGCGGACTGAAGATTTCCCGCGATCAGCTTGCCTGCTGAAAACTTCGTTTTGAAAGGGTACGGCTCATCCGCTTGACTTACCCTGTGTTCCCTCAGTGCCCTCTGTGTTTAAGCCTTTGATCTCATCTTGTAACTTTCTAACCTGCGGCTCATCCCATCTCAGCCTGCAGGTNNAAGAAGGACGACAGCATGAAGAAAGACGACAGCATGAAGAACGACCAGATGAAGCCGAATTAGTCTGTCGTCCGGGCCGCAGGCGCGGACCGTCGGTCCGCGCCTCGCTGTTTTCTCCAGAACGATGCCGACTCAATGTCCTGCCGCATTCTGCCCAGCCGCACTGAGGAGTTCCTCTTGTTCTTCTTCCTCCTCCGCCGCGGCACTGTCAGCAACCTCGGCCCCGGAATGACCAGTCACTGACGTCTTCAAATATTGCCGTAAGCACCGCGAGCATGGCACATATCCATCCTGCATCGCTTGCTTGGCCGTAATCGTTCGCTCGGAAGCTTTGTCATGGATGAACGGACATCCCGCCACGTGAAAAACTTTGGATCCGGATGAAACTACCACTTGCATGTCAGGAGGCACGCCGTGAACCGGCGCCGCGAGTATCGACCTTACGGGATGCCTGAAGCTAAACGTGTTCGTCAATTTCAATCCACCAACGATCAAAGCGATCGCCGCCACCGGCACCAGCCACACCGACCAGCTTGACCATCTCTCCCCGCCCGCTTTCTTCGCCAGCCGTTTCTCTAACCTCCTGCTGAAGCCCGTAGGTACTTCCAGCATCCGTTCATCGCCATAAAGCTGGACCACGTTCCGCGTCCCCGCCAGCACCGAGGCACAGCGCTTGCACGCACGGAAATGCTCTTCCATTGTCGAGCGCAGCGCAGCATCGACGTCTCCATCGACGTAATTCGAAATCTCCTTCCACACCTGTTCGCAATTCACCACTTCGCGGTTCACCATGGTTTGGTTCCCTTCTCGAATGGAAGCCGGCTGAACCAGCCCTGTTCCCATCCGGCGGCTAGCAGATCGCGCAACATCAGCCGCGCCCGCAACAACCGCGTCTTTACCGAAGCCGCCGTTATACCCAATGCCTCCGCCGTCTCCTGAATGTTGAGGTGTTCCATATCGCGCAGCACAAAGACTTCGCGATACTTGCGATCGAGCGTGGCCAGAGCCTCGGCCAGCCGCTGCCGCACTTCCTTGCGTTCCAGTGCTTCCGACGGTATCTCGCGCCAGTCGGCGAAATCCCGGGGTGCGTATCCACTTTCTTCGTCGACGCGGTTGTCGATGCCTTCCATAGGCACAGTTCGCTCCCTTCGGCGGCGCATTAGAGCCTCGTTCACCGTAATCTGGATCAGCCACGTGCTGAAGCGGGCTTCGGCGCGGAACTGCCGGATGTTCGCGAATGCCTTCAGCATCGCTTCCTGGGCTGCATCCTCGGCGTCATGCTCATTTCGCAGAATGGCGAGAGCCGCAGCGTAGACCCGCCGTTCATAGGGCCGGACCAGTTCGTAGAACAATTCATGCTGGCCGCGCTGGACATCCGAAATCAGATCCCGCTCGCGCGTGCCCATCTGCACCGGATTGTTCAACACCATGCCTGGTTCGGACATCTTGCTTTCAGTTCCCCAGGGGCTTGAAGCCCGTCTCCATTGTGGCTCGGAACGCTATGTCTGAAGCCATACCCTGATACGAATCTCGGCCTCCGCAGATTCGTGCCATGCTGCTCCGGAGATTCGTATCAGGGCACGCCTTCAGGCGTGCCGCAGGCGTCCTCTCTTTCAATCTCGCCTTTAGGCGTTGGATCGTCCGGAACAAAATACTCCGGATCTTTCTTCCAACCCGTTAGCATGGAAACGAAATTGTTCCAGCCGTGCAGGATCACCATGACGAGATGTCCCAGCACAAAAAACAAAATCGCCCACATCACTGCGAAATGCCAGATGCGCGCGTAGTGAAATCCTCCCATCATCCACGCCAGCCAGGAGAATTGAATCGGCTTCCACACCACGAGACCGGTAAGTACCGATAGAACCCCCAGTCCGATCGCCGTTGTATAAGCGTGTTTCTGCAGCGGGTTGTAGGCTTCGCGAAGCGGCGGCTTCGGACCGAAAAAAAAGTAGTGCTTCACCATCGGCCACACGCCCGGAACGTCACGAGGAGTAAACAAGACCTGACGATAGTTCCCACTGAAGATCTGGTAGCCGAGATAGAAAACTCCGGTCGCGATGTAAATCCACATGAAGGTGAGATGCCACTGCAACCCTCCGCCCAGCCAGCCGCCGATGGCGAACGCTTTCGGCCAATGCAGCAAGTCCTTCTGCGGAATCTTCGCGCCGAAGCTGGGAAAGGCCCGGAAAATCTGCAGCCCGCTGCCTACCATCACAAACAGCGCGACGGCATTGATCCAGTGACACAGCCGCACCACAAACGGATGCTCATAGACCGCCCGTGCCACGACCACAGGCGCTTCTTCTTCCCCGTCGGCGTTCTTGCCCTTAGCCTGAATGATTTCGATAGCCGCACCGCTCATCAGCCCAACCTCCGACGCCTACGCTAAAGCCGGCGAGACGCCGGCGCTACAGCCCGTAAAACCACGAATAGCCCTGATCTTCCCAGTAGCCGACCCGGTCGAGCACGTGCGTCACTTTCAAATCCGTCAAGTATTTAGCCTGCTTGTAGCCGATTTTCGTGGGGATGGTTAGGCGCAGAGGCGCACCGTGCGCACGCGTAAGCGGCTGTTCGTACATTTCATAGCAGAGCAGAGTCTGGGGATGCAGTGCCGTCTCCATATCCAGCGATTCGTAATAATCGTCGGCGCAGTTCACGGTAATGAAGCGCGCAGCGGGATCGGCACCCACGAGTTGCAGGAAGTCGGAGAGCCGTGCGCCCCCGAACCGTCCAATCACGTCCCATCCCTCAACACAGATGTGGCGGGTATTCTGCCGAAAGCGCGGCAGGGCCTGCACTTGCGCCAGCGTGTATTCCCCAGGCTTCTGCACCGCTCCGCTGACGGTCAACGTCCAGTTTTCGAAGATCACTCCGGGATCGTCGACGTCGTAGCCATTGATGGGGAATTTCGCGAACGGAGTCAGTTCGGCGTTGTCGAAAGTCGTCGCCAGATGGCGCGAGCGAAAGAGCCGCGCCGAAGCCCAATCGCTGAAACCCAGGCCCTTCTTGAGCAACCCTTCCTGCAGGCTCGGGACGGCGAACGCCCCCAGCGCCAGCACCGGAGTCAGCTTAAGCAATTCGCGGCGCCCGATTTGCCGGAACTTCTTTTCATCCATTTCGCGACCGCTTATTTTGCGATCATTTATTTTGCGATCATTCACTTTGCGATCATTCACTTTGCGATNNTTAGACCGTACCTTTTGCTGGCCTTCGGAGCGGTTTCAAGGCATACTAGCGGGAGAGCTTAACCTCCCAGGAGCGACCCGGTTCGGCGGTTCAGAATCAGCAGCCCAGATACGGACGCTCAGGTTCCTGCATGTCGAGTGTAAAAACCATCGTGCCAAAAACCGATCACGCTTTGGTGGCAGAGTCACGCAAAAATGCGGCCGAAGATCCCCGGCAGCGGGGACTGATGCTGGGGTCTCTCTGNNGCTTCTGCTGGCCCTGGGCATCGTGCTTTGGCATGACCGCGATTTCTGGTTCCCGGAGGCTATGGAAGCGGAGTCGGATCAGCCGGCCGAAAGTTCACCCGCCGTGAAAGCAGCTCCGGTGCGGGAGCCCGCTTCAGTCGCCAAGCCCGCGCCGGTAGCAAAACTGCACCACAGAGTTCCATTGAAGCCTGACAAGAACAAAGAAGCGGCGGCAGGAACGACGGCTCCCGACTCACAAACTCCGCCCCCGGCCGTGGCAACCACTCGAACAGTCCTGCCTCCTTTAGAGGTCGAGGTGGTCGCCGGCGACACGCATCGCACCATCCACCCGGGCAGCAGTTCCGTGCGCGTGGACTTGCAGCCGGGCACGCCTCCGCAACCCGCGATAGACGCGGAGCCCTCCGGCGATTCGGAGACCGCGGCGAGTGTCACCAGCAATGCCGCCGAGCGCGTTCAGATGTCCGCCGACGCGTCTGAGATCGTGACCAGCCCGGTGCGGCCTAATTATCCGCTGCTGGCACGGCAAATGAAGGTGCAGGGATCGGTAATTCTACAGGCACTGATTGGCAGGGATGGAATCATCCAGAACCTGCGCGTGGTCAGCGGCCCGCACATTCTGGCCTCCGCGGCCGAGGACGCCGTCCGGCAGTGGCACTTCAAACCGCACTACCAAGGCAACGAAGCGGTCGAAACTCAGGCCAAGATCACGGTCAACTTCACCATTTCAACCAACTGAAGTTTCTCTCCGCGATGCAGCGTGCCCGACGTTCGAGCCTGCTTTGAGGTAAATACTTGGACGAGAATGTGGCCCAGGGCGCGCCTCAGGTCGGGCGTCTGTCCAGCTTCGAAAAAAATCTTCACATACTCTTCGTTGTACAATCTGAAGCCGTATTGCCCCGGGAAGACGTGCCGCAGATAGAGCACGCGAGCCGAGGCTTGGCTTCCACATGCACACAACCATTCTCGCCGCATTTCTTGAGATCTCTCGCACGGTGGTTTCGATGTGCGGCGCCGGTATCCTGCTCTTCCTTGTTGCGCTGTGGGCTGCGAAGACCGATGTCAGCCATGCCCGCGGCCTCGACAAAATCGTAGCTCTGAGCAATTTGTGTTTCGCCATCCCCTTGGCGGTTTTCGGCGCCCTTCATCTCTCGGACGCAAAGTCCCTCATGCCCATGGTGCCCTCATATATGCCGTGGCCATTGTTTTGGGCGTATTTCTTTGGTTTTGCGCTGCTGGCCGCGTCTCTGAGCATTGCGACAAGAAGTCAGGTGCGCTGGTCCGGCTTGCTTTTCGGCATCGCGATGTTTCTTTTTGTGGCGATGTTGATTATCCCGGGAGTTGTCGCCAACCCCAGAGACAGAATTGGATGGACTCTTATCTTCCGCGAAAGCTCATTCGGGGGCGGAGGCTGGATTCTTGCGGGAAACGCCCTGCGCGGGCAAAGCCGCGGAAAAGGAGGGCGCAAGCTCATCACCGGGGGCCGCGTGTTGGTCGCGCTCGCGGCAATATTTTTTGGAGTTGAGAATTTCTTGCACCCAGCGAACGTTCCCGGAGTGCCGCTCGAAAAACTGATGCCCGTGTGGATTCCCGCGCACCTGCTCATTGGCTATCTGACGGGCGCGATTCTTATGGTTGCCGGGGCAAGCATTCTGCTGGGCAAGAAGACGCGCATAGCGGCAACGTACCTCGGCACATGGATTGTGCTGCTGGTCTTGTTCATCTATGGGCCCATTCTGATTGCGGCGCTGGCCGACCCGAGCACTGGCGTCAAGATTCAGGGAATCAACTACTTCGCGGATACGCTGCTGTTTGCGGGAGCGATTCTCGCGCTCGCCACCGCGACGCCACGCACGGACTAAAGTACCGTCTGCGACTAGGCCCCAAATAACGAACGCCCCGATCTCTTTCGAGATCGGGGCGCCCGGGCAGCCCTCCCCCAGAACTGCTCACCTGTGAAACTAAACGCTCGATAGAATTCTGCAAATGGCACTACGGTGCCATCCCCCTACCCCGAAGTGCCATGTGACCCAGGGTCGTGCAAAGCCAGAGGTTCGGCCGCCTAACTGCGGATTACCAGCGGGTCTGCTACTGCCCTGCAGTTCTGAAGTCAGCCCACTTCCCTGCCGATAGAGAACCCAGCAATCATTCTCCGGAAGCCGTCATGACAGCTTTTCAGGATCCAGAAATCTATCGCGACATCCTCGATGGTCTGCAGATTGGGGTTAGCGTGCTCGATCTGCAGAAGAGAATTGTCTTCTGGAGCGAAGGCGCCGAACAGATCACGGGCTATGGCAGGATCGATGTGCTGGGCCATGCCTCGGCGGACAGCATTCTTCTGCATTGCAACCAAATCAGTTGTGAAATGTGCGCCGAGAAATGCCCCCTGGCAACGGCGCTGCATGAGGCCAAGCCGGTGGAAGCCATGAGCTTCATTCATCACAAGGCAGGACATCGGATTCCGGTGCGCACCTGGGCAATTCCGCTGCGCGACAAGCGCGGTTCGATCATCGGCATTATCCAGACCTTCGAAGGCGAGTTTGCCTTACCTGGTCCGGATCCGAACAACCGCAGCATGAAAGAACAGGGCTGGCTTGACGAAGTGACGGGATTGCCGAATCAGGCAGTGATGCAGTCTCACCTGCGCGAAACGCTGGGCACGTTTACCGAGGTTCACATTCCTTTTGGCGTCGTTTCTTTGCAGGTCCATAATCTCGGCCAATTTCGGTCCAGTTATGGGCAAGGCGCGGCCAGATCCATCCTCCAAGTGCTGGCTCGAACTCTGAGAAATATGGTTTGGCCGACTGACTTTGTAGGCTGCTGGAGTGATGGCCGATTTCTGGTGATCTTGATGGGGTGCAGCGAGGAAGCGCTGCAGACACTTACCCAGCGAACGCTGAAGACTGTCTCCAGCGCAACCATTCGCTGGTGGGGAGAAGATTTATCGGTTGCGGTTTCCATCGGGAGCGCCGGCGCTCGGGCCGGCGATACTGTCGAATCGCTTCTGCTGCGAGCGCAGCCCACGTTCAGTGACGAGCAAGTCGCGCTGTCCGTCCGCGCCACCGCAGCCTCGGGCAATCCATCGCCACGGAGCTGAGCTGGATAAGCTAACTTATGTTTGCGATCATCGGCATTGTCGTGGTTTTCGGCTGCGTGGTGGCCGGTTATCTGATGGAGCACGGAAATCTCCGCGTCCTCATTCAGCCGGCGGAACTCGTTACCATCGGCGGGGCGGCCATCGGTACCATCCTCATCGCAAATCCGCTGCACATTCTTAAACAGGTTGCAGGTGGGATTGGCGGTGTTTTCGGCGGCTCCAAGTACACCAAACAGGCCTACATTGATTCTCTGAAAATGATGTATGACCTGCTGAACAAGGCTCGCAAAGATGGGCTGATGGCCCTGGAGGGAGACGTGGAAGAGCCGGACAAGAGTCCGATCTTCGCTAAGGGACCCGCGGTGCTTAAGAACCATCACGCGCGTGACTTTGTGTGTGATTCGCTGCGCATGGCGATCACCGGCGTGGATGCTTTCGATCTGGATCAGATGCTGGACCTGGATTTGGAGGTAAAGCATCATGACGCCGAGCAGCCTACTGCCGCTCTTACCAGCGTGGCGGATTCCTTGCCGGGTCTGGGCATTGTAGCTGCCGTACTGGGCATCGTGATCACCATGAGCGCGATGGGTGGCCCTCCCGAAGAGATTGGCAAGAAGGTGGCGGCTGCGCTGGTGGGCACGTTCCTGGGCATCCTGCTGTGCTACGGGCTGGTTGGACCCATCTCGGCCAACATGGTCAAGATCGCCGACGAAGAGCATGCCTACCTCTACGTGCTGCGGGTTCTGATCGTGTCTTTTCTAAAGGGCACAGCTCCCATCATGGCGGTCGAGGTGGCGCGGCGCGCCGTACCCGGTCATGTGCGCCCGTCGTTCAAGGAAGTGGAGGCGGCTTGCCGCAATAAAGGAGCGGCGGCCGAGGACGGAGCCGCCGCACCGGACGCCGCGGCCGCTGCCGCTGCCCAATAAAGGATCGCAGATCGAGCAAACTGCATGGAGAAAACTCGCCCCATCGTCATCCTGAAGAAAAAAGGCGGCCACGGCGGCCATCACGGCGNNGCAAAAGATCCGCCAGCTGACCGACTTCGAAAAACTCAAAAGCCACATCGACATGACCGTGACCAGCGAGGGCCTGCGAATAGAGTTGATGGAATCCGCCTCCGGAACATTGTTCGATAACGGCAGTCCTAAACTGAACAATGACGGACAAGAGTTGCTGATCACGCTGGCTCAGGAACTGGGCAAGCTCCCTAACAAAATCTCGATCGAAGGCCATACCGATTCCCAGGCCTATGCCTTGTCCGGCAACTACGGCAATTGGGAGCTTTCCACCGACCGCGCTAATGCTGCCCGCCGCCTGATGCAGGCCAACGGACTCGGAATAGGCCAGGTCACCCAGGTCCGTGGCTTTGCCGATCAGCGTCTCCGCAAATCCGACAACCCGCTCGACCCCTCCAACCGCCGCATTTCGCTCATCGTGCAATACACCGTACTCAACAACGACGCGGGAGACGCGAAGCCCTCTGCCGCAGACGAAGTGAAGAAACCCGACGACAAGAACGCGACACCACCCGCAGCGAACTCTGGCAAGAAAGAATGATGACGGCCTCTGATTTGAAACGAATTTACAATCTGCTCCACACCGACCGCGACACCCAGGCTGTATAATCCCGGCTTTGATCTTTATCTTGAGGAGCACCTGTCATGAAGAGCTTTGTCCGGCTGGCCTGCCTTCTGTTTGTGATGTCCTCAATCGCGCCCTTGTGGTCCCAGGAAAAAGTCGACCTGGAGACAATCGGCCGCATCCGCTACGAAGGCTTCCATGATTCGCACGTGATGGATTTTGCCACGGGATTGATGGACTCCATCGGCGAGCGGCTCACCGGCTCACCCAACATGAAGCGCGCCAACGAGTGGACGCGCGACCAGTTCACCGCGATGGGTCTCTCCAACTCCCACCTTGAGTCCTGGGGTCCGTTCGGCCGGGGCTGGGCTAACCAATACGTCAACGTTCGCATGACCTCGCCTGACGTGGTTACGCTGCTCGCCTACCCAAAAGCCTGGACCCCAGGTACAAACGGCGTAGTGCAGGGCAAGTGCGTTCGCGTGACCATCGACGACAAGAAAGATTTTGACAAATACAGAGGCAAGCTCGCCGGCCTGATCGTGATTCTCGGGGCTGACGCCGAAGTGAAACCGATCACCGAGGCACCTTACAAACGCCTGAGCGATGATGATCTCGCGAAGCTCTCCGACTATCAGATTCCGGGCGACCGTCCGGCGTTTCGCTTCGCCGACTTCGTGAAGCGCCAGCAGTTCACCAAGGACTTAAACCAGTTTTTTGCCGACGAGAAGGTGCTGGCCGTGATCGATCACAGCCGGGGAACGGCTGGGGGCGGCACCGTATTCGTGCAGTCCGGGGGATCGTATAAGCCCGGCGAGACTACCACGATTCCTCAGCTGACCATGGCGTCGGAGCACTGGACCCGCATTGCGCGCTTGCTGCAGCAGAATAAAGACGTGTCGCTCGAACTGAATGTCACCAACAATTTCTACGGCGACGATCCGATGCAATACGACACCATCGCCGAGATTCCCGGTACCGACAAGAAGGACGAAGTCGTAATGCTCGGCGCACATCTGGATTCATGGCACGCCGGAACCGGTGCAACGGACAATGGCGCCGGAACTATTGTCATGATGGAAGCGGTTCGCATCCTGAAGGCGCTTGACATCAAGCCCCGCCGTACCATCCGCATCGGTTTGTGGAGCGGCGAAGAGGAAGGACTGCTGGGGTCACAGGGTTACGT
>PMXH01000420.1 GCA_003165855.1 Acidobacteriaceae bacterium
GTCCTGATCCGCACCTGCGCCGATTTCGCGATTCCCACGAAACGAGTGCCGGGGCTAACGGGCGTGTGGACCGACTTTAATCCCTTGTCATTCCGAGCGGAGGAGAACGATTCGCTGAATCGTTCTCCGGAGTCGAGGAACCTGCTGTTTGCCGGGACCGCCAGGAACTCCACCTCCGAGGCCAAACTCGCCGCCATCGGCATCCACATCTCCCGCTTCGTCACCTCGCACGGCTTCGCCCTNNCTGCAGCGCCCCGACGAACTCCGCCAGCTCCACAAAGAAGACGACACCACCTGGGCCTGACAAACACCTCACGGGGACGACAGTCTGAGCCCGGCCTGGCGGATACCCGCTAGCCCAATCCCCCACTCTCGCGATACCATCAGTCATTGCGCTCTCGCGCTGCTTTCACATGGGGACCAAGAAGACGAAGTCCAAACACAGTTCCAACGGGAACCGTCCGCGTAACGGGGCGTCTCAGTCAAAGCCCAACGACTCGGATTTCCGGACTTATTCCATTCCCGATTTCCGCCTGGAACATCCCGATCTCTCCGTNNCTCGAAAATCTCTACAAGCAGGGCAAAGTCGTCGGCGGAGTTTATTTTGGACTCGGCCAGGAAGCCTGCTCCTGCGCCTCCGCCTACGCGCTCGATAAGGACGACTGGTTCGCGCCTATGATCCGCAATCAGGGAGCACTGCTGGTTCGCGGCTTCGGCGCTTCCGACACGATGATGCAGTACATGGCGAGAGCCGATTCGCCGACGCGCGGCCGCGATGGCACTTCGCACTTCGGCGATATCGAGAAGCGCAACATGGTCTCGCCCATATCGATGCTGGGCGATCTTATCCCCGTGATGGCTGGCGTGGCGCTGGGCGCGCGCCTGCAGGGACGCAACCTCGCCGTCATGACTTACATCGGCGACGGCGGCCAGTCCACCGGCGTCACCTATGAAGGCATCAACTTCGCCGCAGTACAGAATCTCGGCCTCGTGCTCTTCGTCGAGAGCAATCTGTGGGCCTACTCCACGCCGTCGGAAATGCAGTACCGCTGCAAAGACCTCGCCGAGCGCGCCATTGGATACGGCATCCCCGGCGTGATCGTCGATGGCACCGACGCTTGCCAGGTCTACGACGCCGCCCGCGACGCCGTCGAGCGCGCCCATCGTGGCGAAGGCCCCACGCTGATCGAAGCGAAGATGATGCGCATGAAAGGCCACGCCATCCACGACGCTGCGGCGTACGTGCCCAAACCGATGTTCGACTTCTGGAAGAAGCGCGACCCGATCGCCCGCTTCGAGAATTATCTAGTGAAAGAAAAGAAGTGGCTGACGGCGAAAGAGAATGCGGAACTGATTTCAGAAGTCGAGCGGGTGATCGAAGCGGAACGTGAGATTGCGGTGAACTCTCCGATGCCGACGCCGGAATCGGCAGAGGGTGGGGTCTTCTGCGAAGACGGCTGCCATGAGATCAAGCCGAAGTATGGGATGCCGAAAGTTAAGAAGGGAACGGGTAGATTCAAGGAGACAGAAGCAGCTGTGCATTTGAAGTAGCGAGGCGGTCCGAGTCGAACGGAAAAGAAGTCTAGGCACGTAGGAGCACACAGTTTGGATGCTCGATCTAAAGAGCCCGCGATGGGAGGAACTTTCACACGCTTACGGCAGCGCCGCAAATGTTCCCGGCATGTTAGAGCGACTACGGACGGAGCCGCCGTCTGACAATTACACATCTGAGCTGTGGTTTTCGATCTGGAGCGCTCTCTGCCATCAGGGCGATGTCTACACGGCGACATACGCAGCAGTGCCGCACATCGTGGCAATGGCAAAGCTGAAGAGCGAGAGCGAACGATTGGAGCACCTAACTTTTGTCGGCTACTCTGAAGCGTGCCGACATCACGAGCGCTCGCCGGCTATCCCACCTGATCTTGAAGGCGATTACTTGTCCGCTTTGGATGAGGCCCGTGAATTGTTGCTAGAGAATTTGAAACTGAGATGGGAAGAGGAACAAACTAAGGTGCTGCTGGGTGGACTCGCGGCGATAAGGGGATACCCGAAACTGGCGGATGCGATTATTAATTTGGATTCTTCGTTGGCGTGAACTGCCACGTGCCTTCTACCGGTACACCTCGCGGCGATGACCGATCGTGAGTACGAGGATGAGCAAGACTCCACGATGCACTTGATACACAACCCGATAATCGCCGGCTCGTACCCGCCATGCATCAGGGACGGCGGCCATCTTCTTGCATCCCGCAGGAAAAGGATCGTCCCGCAGGGCCTCAATCTTGGCGGACAATCGCCTCTGAGCTTCGCGCGGGAGTTTTTCCAATTGCCGGAGCGCAAGAGGCTTGAACTGAATCTTATAGGCCACAACCGCCGCCCATCCTACAGTTTGAGATCCTTCTTAATCTTCTCCCAGGGAATCCTGCGCGGATTTTTTAGCGCTTCGCGCGCCGCCGCAATATCGATTTCGTCTTCCAGTCTTTCCAAGAGTTCTACGTCCTCGATGGGCACCACGGCGGCGACAGCTTTCTTGCCGCGGTGTACGATAACTCTTTCACCACGATATTCGGCGCGGCTTAGAATGTCGGAAAAGTTCTGTCTGGCGAGGCTGGCGGTCAGTTTGGCTGGCATAGATTTGGCCAATAAATTTGTGCTAAACGTATAGTAACACATTCTGTACAATTTGTACCGATCTGAAAATCCGTGCTAATCCGCGCAAATCTGCGGCAAACAAGTTTGAGAATTTAACTCCTATGCAACTAACCTACCTCGAAGCCATCCGCCGGGGAATCTGGGAAGAAATGGACCGCGACCCCTCGGTCTTCTGCCTCGGTGAAGATATCGGAATCTACGGCGGCGCGTTCAAAGTCACCGACGGTTTTATCGACCGCTTCGGTCCCGAGCGCGTCATCGACACGCCCATCGCCGAGTCCGCTATCGTAGGCGCAGCCTTCGGAGCGTCGCTCACCGGCATGCGTCCCGTCGCCGAATTCCAGTTCATGGATTTCATCGGCTGCGCCTTCAACCAGATCAGCAACATGGTCGCAAAGACGCATTACCTCTGGGGCGCGCCCGCCCCGTTAGTCTTGCGCGGGCCCAGCGGCGGATACGTCCACGGCGGCCCCTTCCACTCGCAGAATCCCGAGATGTGGTTCGTCCACAATCCGGGCCTCAAAGTAATCTGCCCGGCCACGCCCTACGACGCCAAAGGACTGATCAAAGCTGCCATCCGCGACAACAATCCCTGCATTTTCTTCGAGCACAAATATCTCTACCGCCGCATCAAGGGTGAGGTTCCTGCGGAAGACTACGTTGTCCCCATCGGGAAAGCGAATATCGTCCGCGAAGGTTGCGATCTCAGCATCATTACTTATGCCGCCATGGTTCACACGGCGCTGGAGGCAGTAGAGGTTCTTAAGAAAGACGGAATCGACATCGAAATCCTAGACCTGCGCACCGTCTCGCCGCTCGACCGCGAGGCCATCGCGCAGACCGTCAAGAAGACGAACAAAGTCATCATCCTGCACGAACACGCCCGCACCGGAGGCCTCGCCGGCGAGATCGCCGCCATCATCAACGAAGAAGCCTTCGACGATCTCGACGGCCCCATCGTTCGCATCGCAGGATTAGACTCTGCGGTCCCGTTCTCCCCGCCGCAAGAAGAGCACTACCTGCCCAAGGTGAGCGACGTAATCCGCGAAGCCCGCCGCCTCAATGCATATTGAGTTCTTTGGGGGAAGAAACGAAAGATGCGTGGACCGCCGCTCTTCGGCTGTCTGCCCTGAGCGAAGCAAGGCGTCCCTTGTCCAGCCCAAAACTGTCCGGCCCAAAACTAGCGCCCCACCCACTTCATCTGCCACAATAGTCCTTTCCGGAGAGAACCCATGGGCAAATTCATTCTCGGCGTCATCGTCACTGTTCTCGTAATTGTTCTCGGCGGCCTCGGCTTCGCCATGCTGGGATTCATTCCCACCAACGCCAACGTAGCCCCACCGCACCTCGAGCGCCGCATTGCAAACGGAGCCGTCGATGCTTCCATGGAACGCCACGCTCCTCACGTTACCAATCCCTTACCGCCCAACGATCAGAACTTTGAAGATGGCATGAAGCTTTACACCATGAACTGCGCCGTCTGCCACGGCGGACTCGATCGCAAGCCCGCCTCGCTCTCTAAGTCCTTCTACCCGCCCGCCCCCAATCTTGTCTCCGATCCGCCCGACGACCCCGAATGGCACGTCTTCTATACCATCCGCACCGGCGTCCGCTACACCGGCATGCCCTCGTGGGAAAAAACTCTAAGCGAGCAGGATATGTGGAAGATCACCAGTCTCCTATCGCACATGGAAAAGCTTCCACCCGCCGTTCAGGATTATTGGAAGACCAGCTTCGGGGTAGCCGCACCAAGCGGCGAGGAGAGCAAATAAGAACAGAAACGCGACCAAGGCTGGAGCCCTGGGTTGCGAATAGATGGCGGTCGCGAGCCGAACGCATCAATTAGGAGAGCAACGGCAATGCCCGCACGCTACTGCCTTTCCACCCCAACTCCTCTACCCGCTATAATGTTCGTTTGCGTCCGGCGCTCTGTCCCGAACCATAGGCCGCGTGGAAGGAAATCATGCCGACTGACATCATCATGCCCCAGATGGGCGAATCTATCGTCGAGGGCACTATTACCAAATGGCTGAAGAAGCCTGGCGACAAGGTCCAGCGCGACGAGCCGCTGTTCGAAATCTCCACCGACAAGGTCGACGCGGAAATTCCCGCGCCCGCCTCCGGGGTTCTGCAGGAAATCAAAGTCACTGAGGGCACAACCGTAGGCGTGAACACAGTCGTCGGGACGATTGCCGCCGACGGTGAAGCCGCCGCGCCCGCGAAGTCGGCACCAGCCGCAGCTCAAGAAAAACCAGCGCCAGAAAAGAAGGAAGAGAAGAAGCCGGCTGCGGCTCCAACTCCTTTGCCAACCACCAGCGTTGCGCCATCGCAGCCGGCGGAGGAGGACGAGGAAGCGCGTTCCTCGCCGCTCGTCCGTAAGATCGCTCGCGAGCACGGTGTCAGTCTCTCGCAAATTTCCGGCACCGGACTCGGCGGCCGCATCACCAAGCAGGACATCACGGCCTTCATCGAGCGCCAGTCCTCGACTCCAGCTGCTCCGTCAGTTCCCGCTTCTCAGGATGCACCCGCACCCGCTACTTCACGGCCCGCGCCCACCCCAGCCGCCTATCCCGGCGATCTCGTCCCCCTGACCAACATGCGGAAGATTATCGCCCAGCGCATGATCGAGTCGCGCCGCACCAGCGCTCACGTTCACTGCATGTACGAAGTGGATTTCACCCGCATCGTCACCCTGCGCGCCAAGCACAAGAGCGCTTTCGAGCAGCGCCACGGCGTCCGCCTCACTTTCATGCCGTTCTTCGTGCGCGCCACCATCATCGCGGTGCAACAGTTCCCAATCGTTAACGCTTCACTGGAAGGCGACAGCGTTCGCTACCACCGTCAGATCAACGTCGGGATCGCCGTCGCCCTCGACTGGGGACTCATCGTGCCCGTCCTGAAGAATGCTGGGGAACTCAACTTTCTCGGCCTGCAACGCGGCATCACCGACCTCGGTGAACGCGCCCGCAGCAAGAAGCTGAAGCCTGAAGATGTCGAAGGCTCCACTTTCACCGTCACCAACCCGGGCCAGTTCGGCGCTGTCTTTGGTCTCCCCATCATCAATCAGCCAAACTCGGCGATCATGGGCGTCGGTGGGATCACCAAGCAGCCCTTGGTGGTCACGGATAAAGAGGGGAACGATTCGATCGCCATCCGTTCCGTCGTTCACCTCACGCTCGGCTACGACCACCGCCTTATCGACGGCGCCGTCGCTGACCAGTTCATGGCTTTGGTGAAAAAGAATCTCGAAACCTGGAGCGAAGAGATCGGCTAATCCTGCATTAAGCCGAAGGAGGAACGCTTGTGACCGGTGGCTGCTTGCACCAGGTCGAAGCATTCAAGCATTGCACCGTGCCATCGATAATCATCGAAATTCCATCTTTGAACTTCGTGGGATCGATGATCTCCCGCGCTGCGACTGCGTCCACCGTGGACAGAGCGTTCTGCAGAAAAGACATCGCCGCATCTTTTTTCTCGGCTCCCGGTTTGTTACCAAAGAGCCCTTCGATCCCGCTAACCAGAGCGGGCACAAACGCAATCCCGCGCAGTAATTGAGACAAAAAGTCCATAGCCTTCCTCCTTGAAATGTTTTCGCGCACGATCAGATATGCAGCCTCGCGCAACTTCTCCAGCGTGACAGCCGTTTCCCTCAGCTCAGGCTGGCCAAAATGTCGTTCAGCGTCGTCAAGTTTGGATCGGCACTGTCTGTGAATTTCGCCAGCAGCGTCAGGCAGACCTTCAGTTCGGAGGCCTTGCTTAATGCCAGCGCAAGCATTCCTGCCATGTCGATCCCCTCTGCCCCAGCGCTCTTCAGTGTGTTTGCCGTGGACAAGGTCAGGCTCTTGAGATTAGTGATGATCGTTGTGCTCGGTATTGTGCTCATAGCTCTCCTCTTCTATGGAAGTAAACTGTCTCGCAGTCAAGAATCCGCCCTCCCGCGTCCGCAGGGCGTACCCGCCGTGCATGGAGCCTGTGGATTCTGTGGTTTGTCGCTACTTTAGCCAGTACCTATGCAGCGCGATTGCCGCGCTGATGGCGGCACTGATGGCCCCATTCACCAGTCGGTTGTGAACGCTGTTGCGCAGATCGTTCCGCTCTAGCACCGCCACTTTATCTTCAGCCATCTTCATGCGCCCCGGCTGCCCGTTCCCGACCAACGCGTCCATCTTCGTTTCCAACCGCACCAACTTGTCGAGGACTTCTCGCTGGAACTCGATGTCGATTGCCCTTAGCGCTAATTCTCTATCGCTGACTCCCATACTCGTGTCCCTTCATCGTCCAAAGAACCTCACAGAGGATAGTCGACGTGCAACGCCGCTGAGTACCGGGAATATTTCGGTGGCGAAGAACCGTCATACAGCCGCAGAAAATAATTCTGCGTCGCCGCCAGCCGGGCTAGGCTGAACGTCTGAGTGTTAAACCGTCCCAACAGATTTCTGTCGTTCGCCTGCCCCCAGCCATAGTCGTTCTCCCTGACTTCCGAGTTATAGATCTTGATGTCGCCCGGACCGGGCGCGCTCTCATCCAGGTAGAATCCCAGCGGCTGCGTCCCCTGCGGAATCATCGAATCCGCTTCCATGTTCGCAAACACCAGATGATCGCTCGTCCCTTGCACAAACACGCCATACTGATCGAACCAGTTCACCAGAAAATGCTGGAACGTCAGCCATGACTTGCCATTGATGTTGATCACCGGCACGTCGCTCAGCGCCATGGGCACGATTGGTTCGTTGTAGAACGTCGCTGGATTTCCAGACGAATACACATAGATGAACCCATTCGCCAGATAAAAATCCCACTGCGCCGTCAAGTTCGACGACGCAGCCGCGACCTTCTGCCCCCACACCGATCCAAACAGACAAAAATTGACCGTCGTATAGCTCGCGGGAACGGGCGCCTTCCACGCATTCCCCGTCACCAGCACCCACGCTGTCGCTGGCACCGCGTAATATCCCGTCAAGTTCGGCGCCGCTCCCGTACCATAGGCGTCAAACGTAATCGGATTTCCCGAATTGCCCGAAGAAGCCGGCGCCAGACTCTCATTCCACACATCCCCCCGCTTGAACAGAACCGAATCGCCCGGCTGAAACGTCTGCGCATTCACATGCGCAATCGTCTGCCACGGGGTCGATGCCGAAGTCCCGTTACTCGCGTCGCTCCCCGCGCTTGAACTCACGTAGTAGGTCGTCGCCGAAGCATTCGCCCTGAACATCACAAGCAAGATGACAACGCCCCAGATCCCTGTCATCCTGAGCCGAGCAAGAGGAGTCGCAACGCGAATCCTCTTGCGGAGTCGAAGGACCCCTTGCCTGTCGGCGCAACCATCGACTTTTCTTGGGATTTCCACCACGATTTCTCTCCTGTCGGGTGCCCATTTCTCGCGTTCTTTGCTAGAAGGGGACTTGAACGAACCCGCTTTGCGGCGGACGCATTCGCGTGTCGCTGAGCCGACGGTCGAGGTGATTTGAGGTAGTTTGTTGCGCAGAGGAGGAACACTCTGTGACCCATCTACGCCAGATCATGCTTGAAGAACTACGGCGCCGCAACTACGCCGAGTCCACCATCGACATTTACATCCACACGGTCGAGCATTTCAGTCGGCACTTCCATCGTTCACCCGATCAGCTTGGCCCCGAGCATATTCGCCAGTATCAGGCCGCGCTGTTCACGCACTGGAAGCTGGCCCCGAACACCGTAATTCAACGCTTGGCCGCTTTGCGCTTCTTCTATGTCCAAGTGTTGAAGCGCGGCTGGAGTGTTGCCGAAACGCCGTATCCGAAGAAGGTGTTGCACCTACCCGAGATACTCAGCCAGGAAGAAGTCGCACACCTGATCGACGCGGCAGAGTTTCCCTTTCATCGCATTCTGCTGATGACGCTGTATGCCACGGGCGCACGTCGCGCAGAAGTGGCGCACCTGAAGATCCGCGATATCGACAGCCGGCGAATAGTCATCCACATTCGGGGAGGCAAGGGACGTAAGGACCGCGATGTCATGCTCAGCCCCAAACTGCTCGATGCCCTGCGCGTCTACTGGCGCGGGCTGAAGCGCAAGCCCACCGACTGGTTGTTCCCCGGCAATCGATGGCATACAGCGAGTCATCCAGTCTCCACCAAGGTTCTCTGGTACGCCTGTCAGCAGGCCGCCGTACGCGCCGGTCTTGAGCACAAGCGCATCCATCCCCACACTCTGCGCCACTGCTTTGCCACACATCTGCTCGAAGCCGGTGCCGACCTGCGAACCATCCAGATGCTGCTGGGGCATCGCGACCTGGAGGAAACCACGATCTATCTGCACCTCTCCCGGCGGCATCTCAGCGCCACCGGCAGCCCGCTGGATGCACTCACGATCCGAGTAGAAGGAGAGCAGACGCAGAGCGCATGAACCGGCCTCCCCTGGAGGTGGCCGACATCGTTCGCTATGCAGGACAGTCCTTTGTTGAGCGCAGTCGCAAGTGGATTAACGGCCAACACGAAAAGGTGTTGCTGGCCATCACACGCTGCCGCACCGCAGCGCTGGGTGGACATCGCGATCAGTGCTCAGATTGCGGACATACTGCCATCTCGTACAACTCGTGTCGCAACCGGCATTGCCCCCGATGCCAGGGCAACGCCCGCCAGCGCTGGCTTCAGGCGCGGGAACGGGAGTTGCTGCCCGCCAGCTACGTGCACGTCGTCTTCACGCTGCCGCGGGAACTGGCTCCGCTGGCATTGCAGAATAAACGTCTGATCTACAACCTGCTGTTTCACACCAGCGCTGCAACGCTGCTGGAGATCGCTCGCGATCCCCGGCACCTTGGAGCCGAGATTGGCTTCTTCAGCGTGCTCCACACTTGGGACCAGCGACTGCAACATCATCCTCACATCCACTGCGTGCTCGCCGCTGGCGGCATCGCTCCGGATCACTCCCGCTGGATCTCCTCGCGCGGCTCCTTCTTCGTTCCTGTCAAAGTACTCAG
>PMXH01000384.1:0-157 GCA_003165855.1 Acidobacteriaceae bacterium
TCAAACAGCGTGGTCACGCGCTGCATGCCAGCTTCGATCTGCGCGTTCATCTCGGTGGGATAACGGGCGACCCGAACGTTCGCCTGCATGTAGCCGTCCGCGTCGGTGGCCTGGAGCAGCCGGCCGCGCTCAATGCCTTCCACCAGCACCTTGATGT
>PMXH01000384.1:163-2673 GCA_003165855.1 Acidobacteriaceae bacterium
ACGTGCTGAATGACAATCGCCGTAAGTTCGTTGTCATCCTCAGCCAAGCGCTCTTTGCTTGGCTGAGGGTCTGAGCGGGCCGCGCGATACAACCGCGCGTTTGGCTCGCTCCCTAGAAACCGTTCCTTACCAGTTTACTACTTTTTCACTACCCAGCCTTCTCCAAAGTCACGGAAGCATTGCGCTTCTCCACCATCTCCCGCGTGACCTCAAACTCCTTTAGTTTCTTCTGGCTGGGCAGGTGGAACATCAGGTCGAGCATGAGTTCTTCCAGAATCATGCGCAGTCCCCGNNTCGCTGAACTTCAGACGCACATTCTCGAACTCAAACAGGCGTTGGTACTGCTTCACGATGGCATTCTTGGGCCGGGTGAGGATCTCGATCAGCGCAAATTCGTCAAGATCTTCCAGCATGCCCACCACCGGCAGCCGTCCTACGAATTCTGGAATCAGACCAAACTTGATCAAGTCTTCCGGCTGGATTTCGCTCAGCAGTTCGAAGTTGCGCTTGCGCGAGACGACGAGATCTTCCTTGTCTGCCTCTTCGCCGCCTCGGAACCCCAGCGACTTTTTCCCCACCCGTCTTCCAATAATCTTCTCCAGACCGACGAACGCCCCTCCGCAAATAAAGAGGATGTTGGTGGTGTCGACCGGAGTGAATTCCTGGTGCGGATGCTTNNAGGATGATGTTCTCCACATCCTCGCCGACGTATCCAGCTTCAGTGAGGGTAGTGGCATCGACAATGGCGAACGGTACGTCCAGCATGCGGGCCAGCGTCTGCGCCAGCAGCGTTTTCCCAGTGCCCGTCGGACCGATGAGCATAATGTTCGACTTGCTCAGTTCGATGCCATCGTTCGTCTTCTGACGGTTCATGAAGATGCGCTTGTAGTGGTTGTAGACCGCTACTGCGAGCTTCTTCTTGGTCTGCTCCTGCCCGATGACGTATTCGTCGAGGAAGGTCTTCACCTCTTGCGGCTTGGGCAGTTGGTTGGGCGCCGCGGTTTGGGGAGTAGCCGTGCGGTCGTCTTCCAGGATCGAGTTGCACACCGCCACGCACTCATCGCAAATATAGGCGCGGGGATAATCGCTGGGCGACGATATGAGTTTGGCTACGGCATCCTGCGACTTGTGGCAGAACGAACAGCGCAGAATCTCGTCGGAGCCTGACTTGTTTTTCACTCGGCTCTACTCCTTTAAACTGCTTGCGATATAAACCAAACCTCTGCCCTTACTCCTGATCTTACGCTCTCTCCCGCCGTCGCTGCGGTGCACAGTTCAGGCGCGAAGGCAGATCATACCGCTTTTCCGGTCTTGTAGATGATATCGTCTATGATTCCATACTCCTTCGCCTGCTGCGCATTCATAATGAAGTCCCGCTCCACGTCCTTTTCCACCTTATCCAGCTTCTGGCCGCTGTGCTTGGAGAGTAACTGATTAGTAATCTCCCGCATGCGCAGAATCTCCCGCGCGTGGATGTCAATGTCCGTAGCCTGCCCCGACAACCCTCCCATCGACGGTTGATGAATCAGGATCCGGGAATTCGGCAGTGCCAGCCGCTTCTTCGGCGCGCCCGCCGCCAACAGCAGTGCCGCCATCGACGCAGCCTGACCTACACACAGCGTCATCACGTCATTTTTCACATACTGCATGGTGTCATAAATCGCCATGCCGGCCGTGATCGACCCGCCCGGAGAGTTCACGTAAAGCTGAATGTCTTTTTCGGGGTCTTCCTGGGCTAGAAACAGCATTTGCGCAATCACCAGGTTGGCGATGTTGTCGTCAATCGGCGTACCTATGAAAATAATGTTATCGCGGAGCAGCCGGGAATATATGTCGTAGGCGCGTTCGCCCCGCCCAGTTTGCTCAATCACCATCGGTACCAGCATCATCTGCGGATCATTTTGCTTCATTTTTCATCCTGACCTGTGACCGGACCTGCCACACTCCGCCCCGAAGTAACGTCTTCGCTGCTCGGGGAGGGTCGAAAGTGGTCCGCGTCCTTATCTATATTGTTTATATCGATATGACTATGCGGACTGGTGATAAAGAAACTCGAGGGTCTTTTCGCTGCGGATTCTCATCCGGATTCTATCGAGGCCCCCATCCNNCGCTCCAGCAGCAACGAAGACTTCACATCGTGCACCGCCTGCTCCCGCTGCCCGGCCCGAAGCCGGGGCAGATCCATCTTCTTCAAATCCTCCATCTTCATGCCCTGCGCCGCCAAAGCCCGCAGTCCCCGCTCCAGGCGCAAATCGATCTGCCGATCCACCAAAGACTCCGGCACCTCGAAATCATTGCGCTTCACCAGTTCCGCAACCAGCTTGTCCTTCGCAGCATGCTCCGCTGTGTGCCGTTTTTCCGCCCCCATATTCTCGCGGATCTGCTTGCGAACCTGCTCCAGGCTGGTGAACTCGCCCAACTCCTTGGCAAAATCATCGTTCAGCTCAGGCAGATTCTTCTGCTTGATGCCGTTTACCTTCACCGTGTAGACAAACGTCTTGCCCGCCAGC
>PMXH01000459.1 GCA_003165855.1 Acidobacteriaceae bacterium
GTCCGATGTTGAACCCGGTTGGCCTGGTGGATGAAGGCCGTATATCCCAGGATACAGGTCATGCGTTCCTCCGCAGCAAGGAGGCAGCGCCGGGCATCGCGGCGCGTTATTACATGCATCGCAACTTTTTCATCGATGACCCGGACGCCTTTACGGTTTCCCGGCAACTTCTGGAAGAGCGAACCATTCAAGCGCCACTTACTTTGAATGAGGCTCAGGTCTCGATCGCGCTGGCGGCTGTTTCCGGAGGAATGTTCGAAATTGGCGACGACCTGCCAACACTGGGGAGTGATCCGGAACGCGTGGCCTTGGTCAAGAATCCTGATTTGCTTACCATGGCAAGACTTGGGAGGGCTGCCGTGCCCCTGGACCTCCTGACCTATGCAAACAAGGATGAGCAACCGAGCGTGTTTCTGTTGCGCGAAGACCAGCGCCAGTCCATTTTGGCAGTCTTTAACTGGACGGACCGGCCGAGTTCTCACACTTTCACCTTTGCCGATTTAGAGCTTCCCGCGGAGCATGGGTACAAGTTATTGGACTCACTTGCGCAAGATCAGCCGCTGGCGATGGACCATGAAACACTCCGCTTGGACAATCAGCCGGCGCACTCTGTCAAGCTGATCAAGATCATTCATACGTCGATTCCGGTGGCCGCGCCTTCAATCGCCTTCCATGTACCGTTTGAAGCGAAGAACGGGGAAGAGATTGAGTTCTCCAGCGTCGCATCTAAGGACGGCGTTCCCGCGCTCGGATATCATTGGGACTTCGGCGATGGAGTGTCAGCCGATGGCGCGATCCTGACTCACACCTACACCGCCGCCGGAAATTACATAGTGCGGTTTACGGCGGAAGGCCTTGATGGCAAGTCCGCAGAGAAGACATTTTCGATCGCGGTCAGCGGATCGGTGAATCTTCCGCCTCCTCGGCGTTATCTCGAACCTCGCGAATAGCTGCACTCATGCAACCGCAGGATGACCTACTTGACCAGTTTCTGGATGACGGAAATCAGCTGTTCGGCGTTGAAGGGCTTCACAATCCAGCCGGTTGCTCCCGCCTTGCGCCCCGCATCTTTTTTCTCGGCCTGAGACTCAGTGGTGAGCATGAGAATGGGAGTAAAGGTGTACCCCGGCAGCTTGCGGACGGCGGTCATCATTTGGATGCCGTCCATATTGGGCATATTCAGGTCGGTGATGATCAGGTCAAATTTTCCAGCGCCTGCTTTGTCGAGGCCGTCTTTACCATCGACCGCCTCGACCACTTCGTAGCCTGCCTTGCCCAAGGTGAAGTTGACCATCTGCCGAATGCTGGTTGAATCGTCCACACTTAAGATGCGTCTCATGGTTGGTCCTTAATACCGCCGAGCGTATCGCCTGGTATGTGAGTTCCGCCGCTTGCCGAAACCCGCATTCCGTCTTGGAACATGCGAACTCAAAACAATTCCGCGCTGTTGCCGGCGAGGGTTGTTTGGGCCACGGGCAAAGCCTTGCCGCGGAGCGCGGCCCGCAGCACCTCGCGCTCCATCTCGGTGGTGTAAGACGCGGAAAACAATTGTTCCATTTCGTCCGGGTCGTAGCGTTGCTTCACGCCGGGATCATCGATCTCCAACTGGCGTCTGACTTCTTCCACTTCCGTAAGGACCACGTCGAAACGGTCAAAGCAGGCATCGAGCAGATCGCCGGTGCTGCCGACCTTGGCGATCTTGTCCTGCATTTTTCCGGTGGCGACTTTCATCTCCTGGGCCTGCCGGGCGGCAAACGCGGCGGCGGTTCGCAGGTTCTCAAGACTGGTCCTGGTCTGCGCCTGAGCTTCCCGCAGCTTTTCGCTGGCGGCTTCGGAAAACGCCTCCATCAGCTCATTCGCGTGCTTCACCAGTACCATCAGCTCCTGCATAGCGTTCCCGGACTGATCGGTAATCTGGCCCCAGTCCGCCGAAACCCCCTTGATACTCTTCGCGATGGCAAGTATCACGTGGGCTTGCGTGCCCAGGTGGCTGGCTTCAATGATGGAGTTGAAGGTGAGCAACTGCAGCCGATTACGAACGGACTTTGACTTCTGCAGATGTTCGCCGACCAGTTGCATCAGGCTGGACAAGCCTCCGAGTGTGCCCTGGATTCTCTCGCTATAAGCCTGGCTCTCGCGCTCGAGACGTTCGATTTGAGCCAGCTGCGAGGACGCGTTCCGCTCCTGCTCAAGAACCATGGGGCCGATCCCGACCATGTCGGATGCGCTGACTTTCAGGATTCCGCCCATACACGTCCTGATTTGCGATGCCCAGTTGGCTACGGTTTCCTTGATGGCTCTCAATTGATACATCTGGATGGTAAGGCCGGCGTAAGCCCGAGGCAGCGCCTGATCGGCACCGGCGCCGGAGTTCTCATCTCCGCACATCCCCGCTGCAATGAGCGCGAATCCCTCCTGCACATGCTCGATCTGCTGGCGAGTGATGTCGTGAGTCTGTATGGCGGTCACCGCTCCCGCAATCTGGCGGGCGATGTCCTCCACTCCTGACCGGAATTGCGCGGGCGCCCCCGAGAGTTGGGTCAGGCTGGACTCCACCGTTGCCAAAGCGTTGGCCAGGTCAACCTCCATGCGAGCCACGCTTTCCCGCAGACATGGCAGTTCGTCCGAAAGCACGCGCCTGGTGCCTTCAATCGCAGCTCTGCGGACTTCGGTATGCCTGGCGAGCTCCTGAATATCGTCGGTCACCGACTTGGAGAAGCCGGCCAGTTCGCGGGCGAGGTACTGGAAACCGGCGCCCACGTCGCCGAGATGAGCCACCTCGATGTTGGTGAGAACGCTCAATGCCTTGGTTTCAATCGCAATCGCCGCCTGGCCCTGAGTTACCCGAGATAGTTCGCCCAACACATTCACTTCCTTCGTCACTGTCTCCAGGATTCCGGCAGTCGCCTGCAGCCTCTCTTCCATGAATTGTCTGGCTGCTGCGCCCAGGGCTTGCACCTTGGGCAGAACGGAGCGGACGCTTTCATTTTCCACGCATTCGACAATAGCGGCCGCCAGAAGCATGATCGTGTCGGCATAGCCGGCAAGGCCTTCAAAAGCCCTGGCCACGCCCCCGATCTCGGTCTCGGTAGTGATGGCCAGAGCCTGAAGCTCTCCGGTTGCCTTCTTCAGAGGGCCGGCAACGTCGATTTTGGTGGCACTACTCATCGCGACTTGTCCTGCGGCCGGCCTCATCGAGCGTAGTTGAGCATGGCCCCGGCCACTGCGTCCAAAGGCAGAACCTTATCGACCGCGCTCCGTTTAATGGCTTCATTTGGCATACCGAAGACCACGCAAGTCGCTTCGTCCTGAGCAATCGTTTTTGCCCCGGCTTGTTTCATTTCCAGCATGCCCCGGGCGCCGTCATCGCCCATTCCGGTGAGAATTACGCCCACGGCATTTTGTCCGGCGTAGCGCGCGGCGGAACGAAACAACACGTCGACCGAAGGACGGTGACGGCATACCAGCGGTCCATCTTTGATTTCGACGTAGTAGCGAGCGCCGCTCCGCTTGAGCAGCATGTGATGATTCCCCGGCGCGATCAGGGCGTGTCCCCGCAGTACGGTATCGTTCGACTCCGCTTCCTTGACCGTGATGCGGCATAGGCCATTCAGGCGGTCGGCAAAGGCTCGGGTAAAGACCTCGGGCATGTGTTGCACGATCACAATGCCCGGAGCATCGGGCGGAAGCGCCTCCAGCAGAGTCTTAAGCGCTTCAGTTCCCCCGGTTGAGGCGCCGACGGCCACTACTTTCTCCGTGGTTTCGGCCATGGCGTGAGTAGCGGGAGAGAGAATCGCGTCCGCGGTTAGCTTGGGCTGGACCGCGCGCCTGGGCTTCAGAGTTTGCAAACGCGCCCCGGCCGCAGCCTTGACCACCTGGCAGAGGATAATGCGCGAATCCTCGAGAAACTGTTTGCTGCCCACGCGAGGCTTGGCGATGATGTCGACCGCCCCATACTCCAGCGCCTTGAGAGTGCTCTGCGCGCCCTCCTCGGCCAGACTGGAACAGATCACGACGGGTATCGGATGTTGGCTCATGATCTTCTGCAGGAAGGTCAGGCCGTCCATGCGCGGCATTTCGATATCCAGAGTGATTACATCCGGTACCTGTTCGCTGATCCNNACCACCGCGGAGTCATCGACGATCAGCACGCGAATTCTCGGTTTGCTCATAAGCTTGATACCGCCGCTCCATGTCCCGCTACCCATCCAGTACAGCGGCGGATACGCTGCCTGGTTACCCGCGTACTTTTACCCGCCTGCTTATCATCCGAGCCGGCGGAGCAGCACTTCCCCGGTCCTGGTGAAGAAACGAATGTTTAGGCCTGAAGTACCTCCCAGGCTGGAGGCGAACACCGCAAAACCCTCCTCATGCAGGACTTCGATCGCGGCCTCACAATTCAGTTTTCCGACCGTAGGTTTCGAGCCCTTATCGCTGACCAGGAGTACATCGGCGCCGCCAAACAATTTGACTTGCACCTCGGTGCGCAGCACACCGCATTTATCAAACCGCCGGGNNATGGCGAAATCCACATAACGGCGGCCGGCCTCGACACTCAAAGCCGCGGCCAGGTTCGCCGGGCACCTGGGCAACTGGGAATGCGTCAGGGCGCCCATGCGGAGCCTCGGACTCCAGAAGGTGACGCCGACGCAGGAACCGAGAATCGTCCGGATGATCGCTGGTTCGCGAGCGAAGTACGCCTCTCCTGGGTGCAAATAAACCTCCGGCAGCTCGTTCTCAAGTTCCAGCATTTTCTCTCCTGTAGGCGGCCGGCGCGACCGCTACCAAGGGGAGATCCATATCGNNGCCGAAGTCGGCATCCATGAAGTTGAGACGGCGAAACTCCACCAACTGCCGCAGTTCCGGAACCACCCGCAACCGATCGGAATCGGGAGTGCGGCTGCGCATGAAGTACTTGCGCCGCAATTCCGGCGCTACCGGACGCACGACGGCGGCGGCGAAGACTGCCTGGCTGGCTTTGGCCAGCACGGTGTTGGAAATGTCAGTGGCCAGCACCTTGAACCGAAACCCAGGGTGGGCGAGTCCATACTCATTCAGCACGATTGTGAGGGTGTAGGGCTCCTCGCCGGTGGAGCAGCCCGCGCTCCAGATCAACAGCGGCCTCCCGCTCTCGTTGCGCGCCATCAAGTCGGGGATCGCCTTCCGCACCAGAAACTCGAAATGGTCGGGCTCGCGGAAGAAATCGGTTTTGTTGGTGGAGACTACGTCGATTAAATGGACGATCTCTTCCTTCTGGCCGTGAGCCCCGAACAGATACTCACAGTACTCGGTGAAGGAGTTCAGATTCAGGCCGCGCAAGCGCCGCTTAATGCGCAGCTCCAGCATGGTCTTCTTGTCCGCACTCAGGTTGATGCCCGACTGGGCATAGATCAGCTTACGCAGCCGGCCAAAGTCGGAGTTGGAGATGATCTCATCGCGCGCGCTCATGGCATGCACCGAGCGCTCGACGCGCTCCCACCCCTCTCCGTCAAGCGGTCGATTCCACCACCGCTGGGCTCGCCTCCGGCATGCGGACGGCGGATAATTGTTCGGCCGAGAAAACCCGATCGATGTCCAGAATCATGACGAACTGGCTGTCGCGCTTGCCCATGCCCTTAATGAANNTAACGCTCATAATCAGCTCCTTTTCGCATTCTGAAGGCAAGCGCGGGCCGCTGGCGGCCCGCGCCGGACCCGGTTAGAAGCGCTCGAATTCCTTGTCGAGGTCATCGCTCTTATCTTTGAGCTTGAGGCTCACCCCGCCTCCTGCGGCCGCCGCCTTCTTAGCCAGCGGGGCCGGATGGCCGTTCGCCTTTGCCGGCTTGGCCGCGGGCGCATCAAAGTGCCGTTGCGGTTTTGCGGCTGGGGCCCGGGGCGGAGCTGTGTGAGCGCTGTCTCCGGTGTGGAAGAAGGCCA
>PMXH01000369.1 GCA_003165855.1 Acidobacteriaceae bacterium
CTGGCCTGGGCCATGGCGCTCAAGCTGCCCTTTGAGAAGCTCATCTCCATCGACCTGATTCTCTACGGAACGAGCCTGCTGCTGGAGTTCGTGGCGCTGGTTGTGTTGCGCATTCGCGAACCCGAGCTGGCGCGTCCGTTCCGGGTTCCGGGAGGATTGCTTGGTGCGATTGCGATCGGCATTCCGCCCATGCTATTGCTGGGATTTTCCATCATCCGCAGCGAGCATGAACAGGTATGGAACATGAGTTCGTTCGCCTTCGGCATGATTCTGATTGGGGCGGGCGTGGTGGCTTACGCCGTCAATCATTTGTTGAAGCCTCGGGGATGGGCCGCCACCACGGAAAAAGCTCAGCCCGCTGCCTGAGTCTGTTTGCCTCGAAAGAAAAATGAGGACCGGAAAAATCCCCGGTCCTCTTTGTGTTGTGTTAACCGGTGTTCCCGAACGCGTTTTCACCGAACTATGCAGCTGCCTTTGCCGCGTCTCGCAAGCTCTTTACTTTGTCGTGAGCTTTCTGCACGCTAGCTGCTTGGCGGCGAACAATCTGAGCGATATTTTCCGGCAAATCGCCGGTGACCGCCTTCTCGTAGTTTTCCTTGGCGTTGTCCTCGCCGGCCTCAACCGATTCCAAGATCGTCTTGTCGCCACCGCCAAGACTGACTTTGGTATCGATCCAGGCGCGCCGAAGCGTCCCGGAGACCGAGCCGGAAACTTTCTTGTCCGGTTTGCCTAACCGGATCAGTTCCGCTTCCAATTCCCCGGCAAAGCGAGATCGCTCGAGGCTCTGCTCATTGAAGTAGGTCTTCAGGTCAGACCGTTTCACGTGCGAAGCAGCGTCCTGGTAGCCCTTCTGCCCGTCCTTGCACGTCTCAATAAGACTTTCAACTACGCTGATAGCATTATTTTCGTTCATGAAATAACCTCCGGGAGTTGGATGCCAGCGGCGAGTAAAGGTTTGGCGGAATTCTGTTGCGGGAATAGTTCTGCCTCGCGCAATTCGGGGGGGGACCCGTCTTGCTTAAGGAACCTGCTTTTCGTTGCCCCCGGTGCTACATTAGTTCAGTTATGAGTATCCAGAGCACATATCGCAAAATGCCGGTTTGGCTAGCAACGCCCGCGGTGCTTCTGGCTTCCGCCGTCGTGGCCATGACGCTAGCATCTCTTGGCGCGGCCGCGCTAGATTTGATCTTCGGGAAGTTCCACAAGCCTGGCGATCTCGGTGATGCAATCCTCGTCGTTTTCTTTGTGGCTCCAAGCATTGCTGTTCTCGCCTTCGTGTTCTGCTTTTCCATCCTACTCAGCTGGCATCACACGACCTCTTGGCGGGCTCCGACGTTCGCGTTTGCATTGGGCGCCATCCTAGTTTGGTTGTGGGCTCACGACTGGGTCGGCCTTATACCGTTTGTGCCGGGAACCGTAGCTTGGCTCATTAGCTGCTGGTTGTTGCACAGGAACCCAAGCGCTCATCACAAGCATGTCATCGAAGCGTAAATCCAAAGGCGCATACATGATCTCGGCCGTGGCCGAGATGTATGGCATCCATCCTCAGACGTTGCGGCTTTACGAGCGCGAGGGACTGCTGAAGCCGTCGCGCACCGAAGGCAACACTCGTCTTTACACTGACGAAGACTTGCAGCGGCTGGAGTTCATTCTCTCGCTGGCACGCGACTTGGGCGTGAACATCAGCGGCATGGCGATCATCCTGCAAATGCGCGAGCGGATGGAAGAGATGCAGCGGCAGATCCAGGAGTTCGTGCAGTATATCCAGCAGGAAGTGCTCACCCGCGCCAATGCCGCAGCCGATCCGGCGAAGGGCGCGATCGTGCCGGTGCGGAGATCGATGCTGGCCCCGACGGTGAACCCCACCAGGAAGCGCTAGAGAGCGCTGCGAATTAGCGATTTCCCGCGTATTATATGGAGTCCTTCGGCACCCGCCTGCTAAGTGCGGAACGCTGAGTGCGGAGTGCGGAATGCTGAGTGCTGAATGCTTCCCTTCAAGCTGATCTACAGCGACGGCTATTACCTTCCTATCGGCGAGCACGTCTTCCCGGCGGAGAAGTACCGGCGCATTCGTGACCGGCTAGTAGCGAGCGGGGTCGCCGAGGCAAGCGACTTTCTGGAGCCGCATCCGGCTAGTGATCAGGACATCCTGCTGGCGCACACTTCGGAATATGTTGACAAGCTGATGACTGGCACGCTCAGCTCGCGCGAAGAGTTGGAGCTTGAGGTTCCTTTCTCGCACGAGTTGGTGGAGGCGTTCTGGCTAGCGGCCGGAGGCTCGATGCTGGCGGCGCGGCAGGCTTTGGTGGACGGCGTCGCGATCAGCATCGGCGGCGGGTTTCATCATGCCTTTCCCGACCACGGCGAAGGGTTCTGCATGATTCACGACGTGGCCGTGGCCATCCGGAGGCTGCAACGCGACGGCAAGATTCGCACTGCCATGACTGTCGATTGCGACGTGCATCAGGGCAACGGGACGGCGGTGATTTTTGCCGGGACGCGTGCGTCGAGCGATCCTCTGCCGTCGGCTTCGGGCTCGCCGCCGGCCATGCACGGAATTCGGCGACGCAATGCGAACGCAGGGGATGTCTTCACCATCTCGCTACATCAACACAACAACTATCCGCTGTGGAAGCCGCCATCATCGATCGATGTCGATCTTCCCGACGGCATTGAAGACGACGCTTACCTGGCCTGGCTGGACAACGCTTTGAGCTCCGGACTGCGGCAGTTCCAGCCGGATCTGTTGTGCTACCTCGCGGGCGCCGATCCCTATAAGGAAGATCAGCTGGGCGGACTTTCTCTGACCATTGAGGGATTGAAGAAGCGAGATGAACTCGTGTTTCGCGTGGCGCAGGCAAAAGGCATTCCTGTGATGGTGACGTTTGCCGGCGGCTACGCGCAGAATGTGGAGGATACCGTGACCATTCACTCCAATACGGTGATCGCGGCAAAGGAAGTGTTCGCCGTAACGAAGTGAGCGCGTGCAAAGTTATACTCGATGGCATGATCGTCAGCCCCGCAGACCTTTCCCATAGCGAGCTTTACGGCATCCTGCTCAACTCCGTGGCCCCGCGTCCGATTGCGTGGGTATCGACGATAAGCGCAGCGGGAGAGCTCAATCTTGCGCCTTTCTCCTTCTTTAACGCGGTTTGCGTCAATCCTCCGTTGCTGGCGTTTGCGCCCGGGCTTCGGGCTCCGAAGAGTCCCGAAGGTGGCCACGGCGAAGCCAAGGACACGTTGCGGAATGTTCGTGAGACTCGGGAGTTCGTGGTCAATATCGTTACCTACGAACTTCGCGAGGCGATGAATCTAACCAGCGGAGATTACGACCCGTCAGTGAACGAGTTCGAGGTGGCGAAGCTTACGCCGCAGCCGTCGAAGGTCGTGCGTCCGCCGAGAGTCGCCGAATCTCCGGTCAGCTTTGAGTGCAAACTGCATCAGATTCTCGACTTCTCCACCGCGCCGACCAGCAGCAGCCTCGTGATCGGCGAAATTGTATCGATTTACATGAACGACGCGCATATGAAAGACGGCAAACTTGGCCGGAATTCGCTGGATCTCATCGGACGCATGGGTGGGATTCAGTACACCAGGACTACGCAGAGGTTCGAGATGGTTAGACCTAAGGTAGGGTAGTCGCTGCTAAAATAGACCATCCAATTATGTTCGAGAATCTTCAGGAAAAACTTCAACGCGCATTCAAGTCTCTTCGAGGCCAAGCCAGGCTCTCCGAGGAAAACATTGCCGAGGCCCTGCGCGAAATTCGCCTCGCGCTGCTCGAAGCCGACGTCAACTTCAAAGTGGTCAAAGAACTGATCGACCGTATCCAGGCCAAGGCCGTGGGCCAGGAAGTGCTGACCGCGCTTTCCCCGGGCGAGCAGGTCATCAAGATCGTGCGCGACGAGCTGATTACGATGCTGGGCAGAGACACCGCCCGCTTCAAATTCGCCTCGCANNGCAAGCTGGCGCACTGGTTCAAGGCGGGCGGGCATCGTCCGCTACTGGTTTCGGTGGACGTGTACCGTCCCGCGGCGCGCGAGCAGTTGAAGGTTGTGGCGGAGGCCGTTAAAGCGCACATTTACGAAGGCGAAGTGGGCGAGGCGAACACGCCCGCACAGCTCACACAGGCAGTTGAGCGGTTGGTGAAAGAAGCCCGCCGCGAGGCTGTCGTTTCCGGCTGCGACGTGCTGNNGTTCATCGGCGTGGGCGAGAAGTACGATGCGCTCGAGCCGTTTCATCCCGACCGCATCGTGTCGCGCATTCTCGGCATGGGCGACATTCTCTCGCTGATCGAGCGCGCCGAATCGCAGATCGACAAGAAAAAAGCGCAGGAGATGGCCACCAAAGCCCTCACCGGCGACGGCTTCTCGCTGGAAGATTTTCGCGACCAGTTGCGGCAAGTAAAGAAGATGGGCTCGATCAAAAGCCTGATCGGAATGATGCCCAGCATCGGACCGTTCTCCGGCCTGCAGAAAGCCGCCGACAACGTGGACGAAAAACAGATCAACCGCGTCGAGGCCATCATCAACTCGATGACCGCGCACGAGCGCAATCATCACGAAGTGATCAACGGCAGCCGCCGCAAACGCATCTCCCGCGGCTCTGGCACGACCGTGCAGGAAGTGAATAATTTGCTGCGCCAGTATGCGCAGATGAAGAAGATGTTCAAGCAGATGGGCAAGCCAAGCTTCGCGCGCCGGATGGCGGGGATGAAGCTGCCGGGAATGTAAGAACGGACCTCAGACCTTCGACCTCGGACATAAGCGACGTCCGCCGAAGTCTGAGGTCCGGCGCCCGAGGTCTGATTTTATGAAATGGCGCTCCCTCGAAGAATCTAGTCCGCAAACTGACATTCGCCCTCTGCGCGACATCTTCGGCGAGCGCAAGGAGCTAATCGCCAAGTACGTTCCGGCCGAGACGCAGGCGATTCATGCCCGCGCTGTCGCGGAACTGAAGCAGCGGCGCTTGGCGGCGAACATTCTGCCCGTCGGCGCGAAGGCCCCGGAATTCCAACTTCAAGATCACGATGGCAAGAGCGTTTCTTCCGTGGACTTGCTCGCGAAGAAACGCCTCGTGCTCTGCTTCATCCGCGGGCGCTGGTGCCCGTTCTGTGTCGCTCAGATGGAGGCGATGAACCTCATCCTGCCTGAGATCGAGCAAGCGGGCGCAACGCTCATGGCCATTTCCCCGCAGACCGTGCAGCAATCGTTCTTCATGCGCGACCAGCACAAGCTGCGCTTCCCGCTGCTCTCCGATGCGGGCAACAAAGTCGCCCGGCAATTCGGTTTGACGTATCGCGTTCCCGATGAACAAGAAGCAGTCTATCGAAAAGCGTTCGTCAATCTCCCCTTGGTAAATGGAGATGACAGATGGGAGTTGCCGATTCCCGCGGCGTATATCATTGATCGCGACGGAACTGTACTCCATGCCTCTGCAGACGAAGACTACACGGAGCGGCCCGAACCGGCTGACATTATCCAGTTCCTGCAAGCCTTGCCCTGATCCACAGCGCCCCTCACCTTTCGGTACACTTGGAACATGCGCGAACTCCAAGACTGGCAACTGACAACCGGCAACTGGCAACTGTTCTTATGAACTATATCTACGGCATCAACGCCGTCACCGAGGCGCTCAAGGCCCGGGGACGGGCTTTCCAGTGGGTGGGCATGGCGAAGGAACGGCACGACATCCGGTTGCAGCGGATGATCGAAGACTGCCGCCGCCTCGGCGTGCCGGTGAAATTTCTCACGCGCACCGAACTCGACGAGATGGCTGGCCGGGCCGCTCATCAAGGCGTGGTCGCTGTCACCTCGGCGAAACAATACAGCGACCTTGACGACGTGGTTGCCTCAAAACGCGGGCAGTACTCTTTCGTGATCGTTCTCGATGGCGTGGAAGATCCGCACAACCTGGGCGC
>PMXH01000272.1 GCA_003165855.1 Acidobacteriaceae bacterium
CACCGCATTCTGGCCAGCTATCTTGGGCTTCCGCTGCTTCCACGGCACTACTACAACCAGGTGGTCGCGGTCGTTGTAATTACTGGGGCGTTTTGGATTCTGTGGCGAGTCATTCGCTGGTTCCTGCAGGGCGTGCGCAGCCGGGCACTCGCCCGCGGTCATTCCGGCACCGGATCGCTGATGTTGCTGGGTGAGCGGATCATCAAGGCGGTCGTCGTCATAATGGCGCTGTTTCTCATCCTGGGTGTGCTGGGCTTCAACATGAGCACCGCGCTGGCGGGCCTTGGCATTGGCACGCTCGCCGTCGGCTTCGGCGCGCAGAAGACCATCGAAAATTTATTTGGCGGCGTTTCAGTATTGGGCGATGAAGTGATTCGCGTGGGCGACGTCTGCAAGTTCGGCGACCGCACCGGCACGGTCGAAGACATTGGTCTGCGATCCACTCGCGTGCGCACCGAAGAAAGGACGCTGCTGGCCATCCCCAACGGCACGGTCGCAACCATCAACGTCGAGAACCTGAGCCGGCGCGATAAGATCCTGTTCAAGACGGTCCTCGGTCTCCACTCCGACACCTCGCCCGACCATCTCCGTTACGTGCTTTCCGAAATCCACCGCGTCGTATCCAGCCATCCCGAGATTGAAACCAACACGACCCGCGTGCGCCTCACAGAGGTAACCTCGAGTTCCCTCAATGTGGAGCTTTTCTGTTACGTGTTAACACGAGACTTCAACGAATTCGCCGCCGTTCGCGAAGACCTGCTGCTGCGGATCATGAATTTTGTCGAGGATTCCGGAACCACGCTCGCATCCTCATCGCAGACCCTTATTCTGAGCCGCAACTCGGGATTGAAAAAGGAAAAAGAAAAGACAGATGCCGCGGCTAAGAACGCTCTAGACAGTGCTTCTGCCCGACAGGACTCGACTAACCGTCCGCAGCCGGAATCAGCATTGCCCAACCAGAAGCCCCTCGCGGGAGACAAAACAGGCAAAGACGATTAGGGCTTTGCGTGCCAACGCTGCGTCAGCCAGACAAGAAAACGGTGGGTCGGATAATACACAGCAGCCGGAACAACGACCAGGTAGATCAGCAGATATAACAGTCCGGGTAAGGCGTGCTGTTCCCGAAAGAACGGACCCCGCGCCCAGTTCACATCGTATTCCGGACGCCAGAAGTAATTGATCGGGACCACGATCCACGCCGTCAGTGTCTGATACTTCCATCCACGCCGGTCATACCCCAAACGCCAGATCCCCCACAGCAGCAATGGCGGCACAAGCACGTGAAACAGGCTAAGCAACCGAACCGTAAGCGGAACATTCGGATCGAACATATATTCCGTTCCGCCGATCAAGTGCCGTCCACTTACGAGAGCACCCGCCAGATCGATGGTGAATAGACTCTGGAACAACAGCAGTCCAGTCGCTTGCCAGGAGAATATCAACGGGCTCTCGAGCCAGAGACCGGCGGCAATCAACAGATTGCCGAGATCGCAGAAAAAGAGAAAGTTCTGCAGACCGTACTGCCGCCAGTAGACGGGCACCCAGATGACTACCCACAGCGTCCAGAGCACCTTGATCCAGAGCGGAATTCGCATGACCCGGTATTGTATTCGTCGGGAACAAACTGAAAACACAGAAGCGCCGAAAGCCGCTTCTGGCAAGCCCAAACCAGCTTAGGGGCAATTACCACCGTAACTTGATGAGCCTTACGAGTGTACCTACGATGACCTTAGTATGGGTTATCAAGCGCTCCTCTTCTGCCCCGACGAAAAAACGGCTCGCACCGTCACCCAAGTTCTAGGCGAGCTGGATTTCACTGTGGTTCCCTGCACCGAACCTTTTGCCGCCGTCAAGAAGTTGATGGGCGAGCACTTCGACGCGGTTGTGGTGGACTGCGATAACGAGCAGAACGCCACGTTGCTGTTCAAGAGTGCGCGTAACGCCACCAACAACCAGTCGTCCCTGGCCGTCGCGGTCGTGGAAGGACAAGCTGGCGTGGCCAAGGCTTTCCGCATCGGGGCAAACCTGGTTCTCACCAAGCCCATTAATGTAGAGCAGGCAAAAGGGACGTTACGAGTAGCCCGTGGATTGTTGCGCAAGGGCGAAGCGGCAAAACCCTCGACACCGGCGGCAAGCAGCATTGTGAAGCCCGAAGCGCCTGCGCCGCTGCCTCCGAAGGCAGCGCCGCAACTCGTAGTTCCAAAGCCAATTACTGCGCGTCCGGTGCCGATTGCACCTTTGGTGACGGCAGCGACAGCGAGTATCCCAACTCAGAAGCCAGCGATGCAGCCGAGTGTTGTAGCCTCGGTTCCCACCGAGCTCACCGAATCCGCCGCGGAACCCTTCGAAGCGACCGTTGAGGAAGTCACGGCGCAGCTGATCGCCAAGCCCGCAGCACAAACTTCTGACCCTAAGACATTTGCCGCCATTTCCTCGCCTGCAAAAGCTGAACCCAAGATCGAGATAGCAGCCAGCCAACCGGCAGCTCCGATAGGACTTGGGGGAAGCGCTGCTAGCGCGCCTGCACCAGCCCGAGAACCGAAACCCATCGTTTCCACCGAGAACCAAGCTTCAACGATTATCCCGAAGCCGGAGAGCACAGTTGAGGCGGTTGCGGCAGACGCAAACAGCGCGAGCAGTTCTTCGATTGAGGCGCCCGCAGCACCCACGCCAGAGTTTACATTCGGCGGGAATCTCAGCAGCGGCGCGAAATCCGCTGGCGGCGGAAGCAAGAAGGCGCTGCTGGCAGTAGCCGCGGTGGTGCTGCTTGCAGCGGGCGGATACGAGGCTTGGATGCAGTGGGGACGCATAAATGCGACGACGACCGTTCCTGCGCGTGTTGCCGTGCAGCCGGCGGTGACACCTGCTGCGGTTCCGCAGCCGGCGCCGAGTGCGGCGGCGATTGCACCATCTTCCGATGCGACATCGGTTGCATCCGTTCCATCTACCTCTTCCGTGCCGAGTTCTACAGCGGCTACACAACCAGCAGGGTCGCCAACAATTACTTCCGATAAGCTTCCGGTTTCCGTTGTAGCGGCCAACAAAGCTCCAGCAACGTCAGCCGTAGCGCAGCCGATCGTCATCAAGAGTGGCCATGCGCGAACAGCGGCCAAGACGTCTGCGCCAACCACCGATGAGGCAGCTCCGAGCATGACCGGAATTCCCGTGGCGGCAAACGGTGGTCCGATTCCTAATCTCATGAGCAGCCAGAGCAAGGCGCCAACTCCGGTGCTGCAGGCGATGAGTATCTCGCAGGGAGTGTCGCGGGGATTGCTGGTGAAAACGGTGCAGCCTTCGTATCCGGCGAGCGCTTTGCGGCTGCGCATTGAAGGTCCAGTGGAGTTGATGGCAACGATCTCCAAGAACGGCAATATCTCCGCGGTGAAGATTCTCAAGGGCGATGCGAGTTTGGCGCACGCCGCGGCGGAAGCGGTGAAGCAGTGGAAGTACAAACCGTATCTGCTGAACGGCGAGCCAGTTGAGATTCAGACGCAGGTTACGGTGAACTTCAAGCTGCCGCGCTAGTCTCGATCTGTCTCCGCGTTCAGAAATTTAGGCGCGGACGATTGCTGATTGTCGATCCTGATCGTTGATTGCCGATCGTTGATTGAAGACGTTTTGTAGTGACGCCGCTCTCGGCCGCAGCCTGCTGGCGGTTGGGCCTGGTGAAATCCAGCCTGTGAATTTCTACCGATAAAATACTTTCAACGAAGAGCGGAGAGGGCTGCGCTTCAGTCGAAATTCTCCTCTTGGATGGCCGAAATTTGGGGTATCCCCCCTCCCCCGTACTGCTTTTGCTGTGGCAATCATGAACGAAATGTTTTGGGGCGCAAGGTTGGATGTCACAAGGATGCACGGTGGAAATCTGCGGAGATCAAAATCCGAAGGGCTGGCCTTCGTGGAATCCCACCCTAGTCGCAAAGAGCGCGACTAGGATGGGGCACCTGGCTTCTGCACAGGATGACAACGCCCGTCTGAGCCTGTGGATCACGGCTTGGCGATTACGTCGTAGGGGCGCATCATTTCGTTGTCTTCGTG
>PMXH01000057.1 GCA_003165855.1 Acidobacteriaceae bacterium
GCGCTCAGGAACTGGTTCACCGTCTCGAACGCTACCTCCAGCGGACCCAGGCCAAACGGCGTAAAGCTCCGCGGATTCATCCTGATGTACATCAACTGGTTGTCCAGCAATTCCACAGCGTTCGATTCCAGTTGCCCCGGAAGCGCCTGCGCATATCTTGGCGTCTCCGCCTGGCCGTCCCAGCGCGCATTGATGCGGATAGATGCTCCATCTACCGCCCACATCATCGCCGGTCGTTCATCATCGCCCGTCGGCTCCATCTCGATCGCCCCAAAGCCACCCGTCAGTGCGTCTTCGATCGCCTGTTCGATCAGAGTCCTGAAGCTGTCAACCGCATTCGGCTCCTCCAGCGACCGCCGCAGCGCCCGCAGCTTCTTCGCCGCAAACGCCACTTCACTCGCTCTCACTCCGCGCCGTACCCGCACCTGCCAGTCCATGGCCGCAATCCGGTCCTTGATCACGTTAATCGCGCGCCGNNCCCGGAAACTGGATCGGGCTCAGGATTGAAGGCAGCGCAAGTGTCCTGCGCTCCGCATCGGCATCCGTCGCGCTCGCCGCTCCGTTCGCCATTGAGCCCCCGCCGATTGCCTGCCGCCAGATCTCTCGCAACTGTTCGCCAACCTTCACATGCACCTTCCTTTTTTGCAAAACAAAAAGGCACAACCCCCGAAGGGTCATGCCTTTTTCTATTCAACCATCTGGCAAGTCGTTCCTGGCTACAAACGCATCGCAGCAGGTAACTCACCGTTGATTCCCACTAACAAATTCATCCTACCCCAAACGTCGGAAATTATCTGCAAATCAGAGCAAAGTTTCTTTGACTGGCTCATTCGTACCTATCCGATCGAAAATTAAATCGCCGAAATCATGAATTCCTGAACCATCGGCCATCAGCCATCAACCCAGCTTTCAAATCCTCAACTCGCGGCGTGCGGTTTCTGCCACCCGCTCCAGATCGGAGGTGGTCAGCACTCTGATNNCTCCAGCTCTGCCTTCTCCACGCGCTCTACGCCGGCGCGCAAGCCGGCCGCTGAGAACGCCAGAACCTTGGCCATCTCCACACCCGGTTCAAGGCTCACCGCATGAAACATGCGCACAATTCCATTGGGCCGGTATCCTGCATCGATCCTCAACGGATCTCCCGGCCGCGTGTAGAGCGATGCGGCAATCCTTTTTCGCAGTAGATCCCATACGCCGGCACGCTCAAATTCCGTCCGCATCCGCGCCTGGATCGCCGCTCGTCCGCTCAATCTTGGAACGCGCTCCCGCGGCGGCGGGTCCACGTACAAGCGCATCAACTCTTCCATCCCCGCAGGAATGCTCTCCGCCAGGTAAGCCTTGGGGTCCGTCATCTGCACGTTCAACGAGAGGGCCTCGCTCAGCAGTCGCATCAGGTTCCCGTCCGGCTCGGCCGCAAACCGCCTGCGCAGTTCGCTTTCCATCCCCTCGAGCAAAGCCGTGTCCGCCTCCGGATCAAGGCAGCGAACCCTGCGCCAGTCGCGCGTAAAGCGCACCTCTGCGGCTTCGCGGCCGCCCTGCTCATGCAGGATCACCCCGATATGCACATACTCGTTCCTTACCGCGTCCGGCACATACCGAAGCAGTTGGAATTCGCATGCCCGTCTTGGCTTTTCGCCGCTCATCGTCTCAGCGTGTCATTCCTTCCTTCCTCACACCCGGCTTCCCACCGTCCGCTCCCATAAAACATCTTCCCTCTCGCCCTTCCTAATTCACCTCCCCAATCCTAAGCCCGCCCCATCTCTCCTTCCACTCCTCTGCCCCCTTTTTCTCCGCACCTCCCCATTTCGGAAATGGCCTCCGATCCGATTTCCCGAATCCCTCCACCAACTCCCGAATCCGGCTCCTTCTTGCCAGCAGCTTTTCCACCAGCGCTTCTATCTCGCTCAGGTCGCCTCCGTACCATTCCGGAGGTACCTCGTTCGCTGCTGCCCAAACCGTCTCTGCCGGCATCGCCTCTATGCGGGTCAGCCACGGCTCGAACGACTCCCATCCGGTGATCTCGCGGTATACGTCGTTGCGGTAATACACTCCGCGCAGCGGTGCATCTTCAAAGCGCCACTCCCCGGCGTGGAAGCAATACCCGAAGTCGATAAAGACCGCCTTGTACCGCCGTTCCCTCTGCCTGCGCGTGAACACCGCCTGTCGCCCATTGGCGTTGCCGGTCCATTTGTCCAGAGCCAGGATCCCTGCAAACTCCTCCACGTTTTTCAACTCGGCCAATTGTTCTTCGGGTAGAAAGTCCACTACTTGACCGGGCATCAGCCCGCCCACAAAACGCGACCCGAACTGCAGGCCTGGCCGGCACTTGACTCTGGTTCGGCCAAGGTCGATCTCCAGCTCCGGCGTGTTCTCCACCAGCCAACTCGATACCTCCACCAGCTCAACGTCCGGTGCCGTCAGCCCCGCCGCCACCGCTAGGCGAGACGCCAGAAACTCATTGGCCAGCACCCGCATGTGTTGCGGGTTATTCTGAAACTTGACCACGTACACATGACCGTCTGCGCCCAGCATCAACTGGCCCTGCGCCCCGCCCCGCATACGCCGGATCTGCTGCACCGCCAGAACTGCCAAGCCCGCTCCCGCCTTGTTTCAGGGTTCTTCTTCGGATTTTACCCGCAACGGTTGACGATTGGTCTACACCTGTCTTTGCCCAGCATCTCCGCCCGCGCCGCCAGCCCGATGGCCATGGCCATCACCCGGTCGTCGTGCGTTCCTGTGCGCGCCCCGCTTTTTCCATTGGGCAGCTGCACAAAGCTTCTGCACTCCCCCAGAAGCCGCCGGCTCATGAAGCATTCCGGAGACTCGGCCAACGCCGCATCCAGACGTCCCAGCATCGCTGGCCTGCTCACTGAAGTGGTCAGCCACCCGGCCTCTCCGTTTTGGCTATAGACTCGGGCCTCTTGACAGCCCGTCTCAAGGTGCGCAAGCACCCCGCTGCCGTGGTTATTCCGTTCCACCACCAGCAGTGCGCGGTTATATTCGCTGGCTAGTTTCGTGACAAACCGGGCCAACTCCAGGCCGCCAAGGTGCTCGGCGAACTCCGCGCACTGCATGCCCGTTTCCATCTCCACCACTTGGGCTGCCGAATAGTCGCCGTCGCTTCCCCCGCCTGCTGGATCCACCGCAATCAAGTACTCTTTCCCGACGATCGGCGGCAGCCAAACCTCAAGCCCTCCGTTGCGTCTCCGCTCCTGCGGCTCCGGTGCCGTGTCCAGCCGCTGTTCGATTGCCTCTAGCTCGAACACTGAATCTCCGCTGGCCCTGAAACAGCTCTCTTCATCCTCCGCATACTCCTGCCGCGCAAGACCCCGAAAATTCGCCCGTATCTGCCTTCGGAATCCAATCTGTTTCAGATCGAGCCCGTGCCGTTTCCGCAGCGCACTTTCTTCTTCTGTAAGACCGGCCTCGTCCACTGCCGCGGCCCGGTAGCGGGGCTCCATCCACCATGGAAAGAAATGCCGCATCATTCCCGCTTCTTCTGCTTTAAGCCATTCTTCGTGGAAGCATCCTCCCACGCCGTCCGGCGTCGATTCCAGAATCAGTTCTGCCTCTGGTGCCATCGCAGCCCGCAACCCTGCCAGTGTCTCGGTCGGATCGCCAGGCCAGCGGGCCAGTTCCGAGCAGTGCAGATTTTGAACCGTCAAACCCCGTCCTGCATTCCGGTCTCCCGCGCTCACGACCCGATACTGCGCATCCAATTCCGGAAAAACCAGCTGCCGCACGTTGGCCCTCGAGGTCCTTAATGGTCCTTGCCGCAGTTCCTCAGGCAGCCAGTCCAGAAAGCGGTGAACGATTCTGAAGATCTCTTCTGCCGCCTCCTGCGTGTGCGCCACTTCCAGCGTCAGCGTTCCAGGCTGTGTAACTGTCTTCAGAAAGAAGCGTGCTGCTGTCCAGGTTGTCAGGCCCATCTGGCGCGCCTTCAGCACAATGTTCCGTTTGCCTCGCCGCAGTTCGAAGGCCTGCTGTGTTTTGTTTGCTCTGAGCGGTGCTGTCCAGCCTTCCCTTGTCCTCACAAGCAAGAGTCTCTCGGCAAGCACCATGCCCACGGTCCGCCCTCGCAACCGTGAGGGACGCTTGTCCAGAATCTGTCCGAGCCGTCTCAGACCCATNNCGGTCCAGGCTCTCAAGGCTAAGTTCCAACCCTCCCGTAGCATCGTATTCCACCATCGTTTCCACGCCCCATCTTCTCTTGGCGCCACCTTGTCAGTTCTCTCTCCTCGTAATCTCCAACAGCCCCGCCCTCTTCGCACAAGGGNNGCGCTCACGGCGCGAGCAATGAACGAGGTCATCGTTAGCTGCGTGCCATGCACCTTGTCTGACTGGAACAGACTCGTACTGGCCCATCCATTGGTTCCAGTCAGTGCTAAGGGAAGCGTCACCACTTCATCTGCACCTGTTCCTGATGCCGTCAACTGATTCAGTGACTGTATCTTTGTGTCGAAAGCATCTGATGAATCTCCGCGTGAAAGAGATTGAACTAAAATCACTTTCCAGCCAGCAGAATGCCGCGCCATGATGTAAGTTNNGTAGAGAGGATCGACCACTGTGGCTCCAGTAGTAATCATCGACTCTATGCTCCCCACTGTTGCGGGAATCGTTACCCCTACAGCTTTCCCTGGGACTCCAAGATTGGCGATGCAGGGAACAGTCCCCGCGGACGTGTAAATCGAATCTGTATAGGGACTGGTAACTCCATATCCGAACGTTTCAGAATCGCCATCGGCAACGATATTCACGTTGCATCCAGAGACAGGCGCGGGGCTCGCGTAAGTGAATGAACTGACTGTATCGGTGTCGCCACTTTGGTAGATGCCCGGATAACCAGTTGTCAGTGGGCTGTTCGTATCGTTCGCAACTCCAACCTCAATACCATTTCGATAACACGAGAGCGTGTTTCCTACGACCTGCAACGTCAAAACGTCACCAGCGGCCCCTGAGACTGTAGTTGTTGCGTAGCTTGCATTGGCTCCAATGCTGCTATTGCTGGCCCCAGTCACTTTTCCGAAATACAGCTGCGTTTGACCCTCAGAGCAGAAATAGAAACTAACCGATGTTGTAGGAGTGCCACTCACGCGAACTATTGGACCTACATAGTCTCCTGCCCCGCCCACTGAGCTCATGACCACAGTCGAGGTCTGTGCCGCGGGCGTAGATGTAGCACCCGTGTAAGCCGCCACGCTGTAGAGCGAAGTGCTGGAAGATGAGCTGTGTGCCGCCCCGCTGTTGGGAACCCATCCATTCAGATAGTTCGTCCAGCCTGTGCCAAGGTTCGCTCCTGCGCGCTGGAAAACGTCGTTGAACTGGTTGGGCAATGCGCGCACCGGAAGACCGCCGCTCGCATTGATTGTCACATTCCCCGTTCCGCCTGAGGGGGAGATCGTCACGTTCGCGCCTGCGAGGATCTGAGTTACGCCACTTGACGGCGTTCCGTACCCCGTCCCGTCCGCTTTGACGTAACTTCCCGAGGTTGCGCCCGCCAGTGTTACGGTTTTCGCATTCACGTTCCCCAGCGGCACAATCGCCATCCACGCGATATCTACCTCACCCGCGCCAAGCGCAAATCCAAATGCATCACCAGAGTAGCCCGTAAAGTCTGCGGAAACCGTGGCCGTCTGGTACGACGTTGTGCAGCTAGGCGTAACCGCGCCGACAGTCGTCCCGTTCGCCTTGATGTTGACGAGGAATGAGGTAAGGCTTGGGCACTTGTAGGAGAACTCAACCACGACCGGACCTGCGGGAATATTTGACCCGGCAACGATCTGGTTCGCTGGGCTCGATGATCCGGTGCGCCCCAGCATATACATGTTGTTGAAGTAGTTGAAATTGCCGCCGGAAGGAATGTCCACGTAATTCCCCGTCCATGAATTGCTGTCGGCAATCACGTTGTAAATTACGCCAAAAGCGTCGGTAAAGTCCTGCGGCCAGATGAACAGGTCGTGATCGCTGTAGTAGGGCGCAGTTCCGTTTCTCACGAAGTCCGGTGTAAGCGTTCCCCAGGCCTGCTGTCCACGGTTCAGCGTGGAAGTCTGCGGAGTCGTGACACGCATTCCTGTGCTAGTTGAGCCGCCGCTGCCGACATAGATATTGTCCATTCCCTTGTTGGCGAGTGAATAAATACTGTTTCCGCCGCCATCCAGCCAGTTGCCGGAACCATTCATGCGCAGCGACCCACCGCAGTTGCTATTGATGAAGCGGCTATCAATTGTGTCAATCGTCCCCGTCTGTCCATCGCACAATTCAGTGCCTACAACCGTTGCGCTACCGCCTTCGATGCGCCATGCCTCATTTTCGACGTACTCCATCTCGGGAACATGGATGTACCACGAACTTGGAAGATACTCAGACGCTGATCCAACCTGGAGAACCTGCGGCCCACTCGCAGCGGCGATTCCGTAAGCTACTGCGAGTTGAATCTCATCCATTTCTATTTCGCCATCGTTGTAGCTAATCCACGGATAGATGTTCCCCGTCCAGAAACCGTGATCGAACTTCTGGAAGTCGTTCCCGATTCCGCCCATCTGCGGATTGGTGTCCGGCGTGCCCTCGACGATGCCGTAGGCGGTGTTCACCATCCAAAGGTTCTTTGCGTCGAGCATGTAGGGGTTCCAAGCCGCGCCAAAGTAGATGCCACAGGTGTTGTTGCGAACGTTCGGGGGGTTATTGATCAGCGTGGTGGTCACATTCAAGAGCGAGGGCTCAAGTGTGCCAACGCCACCTGAAATCACCCAATGCGCCGGATTGCCGTCGTAGTTGTCTGCCGCTAACGCGCAGTTGCCGATGTGTTGAGTCACCGGGATGTGCGCCGGGGTGATGTAGGCATAAGCATTCGTGACACTCGTGCTGGCCGCTGCTGTCAGCGTGACCGTGAGGCCGCCGGACCCGTAATTCGCCCAGCAGGGGAAGACGTTGGCAATCGTGGTTGACAGATCGGCGCCAGAGGCGCCCGCCCCCTTCACCAGAATGTTCTCGCCAATGTCCCCGCAAGTGATTTCCTGATTGGGACTGGTGAACGTATAGCTGCTCGCATTGATCGAACCATCATTCGTCCATTTGCCCGGCCAGCGATGTGCGCCTAAAGTAGCCGAAACGTCCTCTGATCCGTCCACTTGAAAAACGATTTCGCGGATTGACCAGCCCGTGCGCGGATTCACCGAGCCTGCTGTATTGGGATCGGGTTCATGCAGAATGTCCTCTCCCGGCTCCCCGCGAATCACCACGCCAGCACCGGTGGCACCCGAGGCTCCAGCGCCAATTTGCCCCTGCATGGACGCGCCTGTCACGGTCAGCGTCGATGTCAGATAGCAGCCGCCGGGTGGGGCGGGGAAGTAGACGGTGATCTGCGACGGGCTAGTCCACTGCACATTGAGCGCCGCCTGAATTGCAGCGCTGTCGTCCGTCACGCAATCGCCCTTGGCGTTGTAGGGTGTCGCCATTACATTGAGTTGCGAGTTTACGCTCGCCGTTACGGCCTGTGCCGCTACAGGCCCCGCGATACT
>PMXH01000232.1 GCA_003165855.1 Acidobacteriaceae bacterium
TCGTAGGTGCCGGGCATCCACGTCGTGCCCCCGCCATGAAGATAGGAATCCCCTGGCCAACTGGAGGAGCCGAACTCACCCGGCCCGGGAATAGTCCAGAAACGCCATTTCAGGTTGCCGGTAACGGCATCGTAAGCGGCGACGAAACCGCGTACGCCGGAGTCGCCTCCGGACGTACCAACGATCACTTCGTCTTTCACAATGAGCGGAGCGCTGGTTGCACCATATTGTTTTGCCTTGTCCGCGTAGGTCACATCCCATTGCAGGTGTCCGGAGCGAGCGTCGAGACAAAGCAAGTGAGCGTCATCAGTTTCCATGTAGACGAAGTTTCGCCAGACGCCAACTCCACGGTTCTTATGAGCCGCTGCATCATCGAGCAACCCCGCGCTCACCGGCCGTTGGTGATGCCAAAGAACCCGGCCGGTTCGTGCATCGAGCGCAAATACATCGTTGGCCGAGGTGACATACATTACTCCATTGACGACCAAAGGGGTCACTTCCAGCCGCTCGGAATTGGAAGGATGGAAGATCCACGACGGGCGAAGCTGTGTGACATTTGCCGCGGTGATTTCGTGCAGGGCGCTATAGCGGCGTCCGGTGTAGTCGCCGTTATAGGACGTCCAGTTGGCGCCGGGAGGCTGCTTGAGCAGGTCTTCCGCGCTCACATTCACGTCGGCAACAACCGGAGCCCGCCCCTGTTGGCCTGCCGCTGAAAACGTGAACAGACTAAACACGGCCATCGCTGCCCCGGCTAAGACTTTTCTGATTGATTTCATGTCAGTGGTTTTCTGCCGCGCCGACTTGAACTTCCTCGACTTGAACCTCATGAAGAGAACCACGGTCCAGCCCATTTGCATCTTCGAGATGAAGCGAGATGCGGGAGGGCTTTGCCGGCGGCGTCAACTCCGTCTTCAGTACGACGAGATCCGCCGGGTCGACCTGAGTCAGAGGAATCGTTCCCACGCTGATGCCGTGTTCGTCGTAAAGGTGTGCCACCAAACGTCCCGCGAAAAATACTCCGAAGGAACCCGAGAGCCGTATGTGGCCGGTCTGCAAACGTGTGGCCTGAAGAGGATGTACCACGATGCCTGCATCCTCTACTCCGTGGAATTCGCTACCCGAGCGAGTGGGGAACCACTCCGTGTCGAGATCTCGCGTCTCGCCCCGCCGCAGTTGGACCAGGGGACTGTTGATCTCGGCTTCCAGATAATAAGGAGCTCCGTCGCCTCCGGAGGTCAGCGAAGGTTCCCCTTCAGAATTCAACCTCAGTTCGGGGCCATTCGTCCAAAAAATAACCGACGCCTTGCCGGGATAGGTTTCGTTCTTTTCGTAGCGGAAGCGCTCAACCATGGCGTAATGGCTGTCGCCGTCCACCACGGCCAGCCAGCCTGGAGTCGAGTCCAGCCACAGTTCGGCGGCGAGGTGCGTGTAGTGCAGCGCGAAGAGGCCGTCGTCCCTGACGGTGACCGCCGGATTTTCTGCTGGACCGAAACGCACATGGTAGCGGTTGAGATAGCTGCTGGCTGGATTTGCGGGGGTAAACGTCCAGAAGTTGCGGTTGCTTCGCGAGGGAACCGAGTGGTCCGCGGTATCGTATTGCGAAACCGATTGCATCGACCACTCGATTACATGTTCGCTCTTGTTCTGCATGGTTGCGTGAAAACGAATTCGCGGAGAATCGGCGTCCAGGTGAATCGTGCGCCGGATCTGAATCCCAGTTTGCGGATCGGCGGGGCCTGTCAGCTCGATCTCGCATTCCTGCCCTTCCGAAACCTTTCGAAAGGCGTATGGGCCGTCGTCGAGCAAATCGGAATTGCCCACCCAATGTTGTTCATCGTCATTTCCCTCTGGCAACAGCCAGAGCTTGTCACCGCCGTAGTTAAACCACTGGGATGGATCGGGAGGCAGGTATTTTCCTTCGTACTTAGGATTGACGAAGAGGTAAGCATGCCCAGCAAAAATGACTTGCATCAGCCGTCCGCCATTTTGCGGTACGACGATTAGCTTGACCCAGTGGTTGGAAAGCTGTTCTGCGCTCCAACCCTTGTAATTCGTGGCCTCAACGTGACACGACAAGCTCGGCTGGCCCAGCTCAGCCTTAGCCTGGGCGTACGAAACATTCAGGTTCATCCAACAAATAAATAAAACCACTACATAGCGCCGCATCGGACCCTCTTCCTGGACAAGCGCTGTCCTGCTATGTCTGCCACGAACGATCGAATCTCTAATTCACTCATAGGCATATTCCTGGGCAGCCGCTTTAATGTACTGCACACTTTCACTAGACGAAACAAAACCCAATGAAACGAAACAATTCGATTTGCGTCAAGCAGATTCTGTGGTATATCAGGTTCACCGTCTGATGTCACCGATTCCTAAGAATCTGTTTTCACTGAGCGGAATGTTGCGACTTCCTGGGCAAATCTCCCTGGGAAGTACGGAAGCCGAGAAGCGCGGCGTGACCTGGCAAATCGTTCTCAAGTTTGGGTTGGTGCTGATTTCTCTCGGCGCGGCTGGCAATGTCCTCTGCCAGAACCCTAACCGCGAACAGTCCGCCTCCGGTTTGAAAGTTGACCTCTGGGGAAAGAGCGTTTTCGAGGCGAAGTGCGCTACTTGCCACGGACTCGACGGGTTCGGTGGTGAACATGCGCCCGATATCATTGGCCGGAGCGGCGTGAAGTCGCTCTCGGACGAGGCATTGCTCGACGTGATTCACGACGGGATTCCGGAAGGAGGGATGCCAGGGTTCGCCAATATTGGCGGAGAAGATGCTCATGCCATGGTTGCTTATCTGCGCTTTCTGCAAGGCAGGTCCGCGCGGAACTCCATGCCGGGCAACCCAGCACGGGGTCACGATCTGTTCTTCGGAAAGGCCGGATGTTCAGCCTGCCACCAAATGGGGGGCCGAGGGCAGTTCGTTGCTGGCGACCTCGCAGGGCTTGCACGAGATCATCCGGCGGACGAAATTCGCGACGCGATTCTCAAGCCGGCCGAAGGGCCGCAAGAGACCGCTACCGCAGTGGCGCGGGATGGCCGAAAGTTTTCCGGCATGATTCGAAATGAAGATAACGCCTCTCTGCAATTGCAGGATGGCGATGGACGGTTCTACCTGCTCATGAAGTCCAGCCTGGTCTCTGTCCAGCGGAAAATAGGAGATCCCATGCCTGTCGACTATGGAAGGCGGCTCAGCCGCACTGAACTTGATGATGTGATCGCTTACATTGAGGAGGCGTCGAGGTGAGACTATTCATCTTCGTGCTGGAGGTGGCGCAATGCAGGTTCTGAATTCCAATAGACGGTCATTCATGAAATGGGCAGTGGCGGCTCCGCTGTTGAGCCAAATTGCCGTAGCTGACCTCTACGCCAAGGCTGCCACCGTAGTAGGCAAAGACCCTCGACAAAATGTTTACAGCCGCCTGGGGGTTAAGACGGTCATCAATTGCCGAGGCACCTGGACCTACCTCAGTGGCTCTCTGCAGTTTCCTGAAGTACGCGAAGCCCAGATCGAGGCCTCGCAGTATTTCGTAAATGTGCTTGATTTGCAACGCGCCATCGGGCGACGCTTGGCGGAACTCACCGGCGCCGAATCTGGAATGATCACCTCAGGCGCCGCGGGTGCCTTGGCGGTCGCAACCGCCGGATGTATGGCAGGCACCGATGACAAACTCATCTGGCAACTCCCCGATACCACCGGTCTCAAGAACGAAGTGATCATGTCCGGCGGCAGGAGCGCTTTTGACAGTGCGATCCGACTGACCGGAGCGAAATTGGTGCTCGCCTATTCACCGGAAGAACTTGCCAATGCCATCAACCAAAACACCGTAATGATCTACACCACGCACCTCGGTGATGAACTGCAGAAAGAACTCGCGATTGCGAAAGCTCATAAGGTGCCGCTGCTTCTCGACGACGCAGCGGGCATTCCTCCGGCTGATAATGCCAAGCTATACGCCCGCATGGGAATTGATCTCTACACCTTTTCCGGGGGGAAAGGCCTGCGTGGGCCGCAGTGCAGCGGAGTGCTTCTCGGCCGCAAGGATCTGATCGACGCGGCTGTTATGAACTCCAGTCCGCGCGAGGGAGCCGTGTGCCGTCCCATGAAGGTTGGAAAAGAAGAAATGATCGGCTGCCTTACCGCTCTTGAGACCTGGCTGAAGCTGGATGACAAGAAACTTTACCGCGAGTGGAACGATCGTGTGGATAACATCAGGAAGCTGGTGGAGACAGTACCGGGAGTACAGACGAAGACATACATTCCAGACGATGGGAACCGCTATCCCACGCTGAACGTCTCATGGGATCAGCGGGCGTGGGGATTTACCATCGCTGACTGCGTGCAGGCTTTGCGGGACGGCGACCCGGTCATCGAAGTGCTCGGTGCGGATAATCCGAGCTTGGTGAAAGCGGTTCGCGAGGGCAGGCCCAATCCGACCAGCAAAGAGCGGCCGGAGGCCGACCACATCGAACTGGTTTCGATGACCATCCAACCCGGCGAAGAAATCATTGTGGGACAAAGATTGCGCAGCATCCTGGGAGCCGCACAAAAAGGAAGCCGGGCAAGTTAGCGATCTTATCCGCTTGGCGTCATCCCGATGTCCCGCGTTTTCACCAGCGGGACGAGGGATCTCCCTAAGCGCAAAAGCTGTTTGGATCAAACTGCCATTACCCCTTTTCATACGGTGAGGGAATCGAATGAAATCATTCCTCGTTGTATTGCTGCTGTGTTCCGCTGTCGGCGCACAAGCGCAGCCAGCCGCGACTCCACCGCCTCAGGAGTCTCTCAAGGTTCGCGGCGCCACCCCGTCCAGCGTGGATGCGGGAGACTACATCTATATTTCCGCCCAGGGGCCGCGCGGCGCGGACGGTGCGTTACCGGCGACTTTTGCGGCCCAGGTGCGGCAGGCCCTCAATAACTTGAAAGGGGTTGTCGAGACCGCTGGCTTGACGATGGATCACGTCCTCTACACCACCGTGTATCTTACCGATATCAGCCAATATGCGGAAATGAACCGTGCTTTCGGCGAGTTCTTCGGGAAGGTTCCGCCGGCGCGCGCTGTTCTCGGTGTTGCCGCACTTCCTGAGCCGCCGATTCAGATCAATGCGGTTGCGGTACGCAATCTTTCCGACAGGCGAGCCGTCTATCCGCCGAACTACAAATCGGACGAACCTTTTTCGCCGGGCATTCTCACTCATGATCGTTTGTTCGTGTCTGCCATGCCTGGTCCCGTCCCATCTGGTGGCAAAGTGGCAGACAATGCCACTCAGGTGGACTTCGCGCTTGACCGAATGAAAGCAGTAGTGGAAGCAGCTGGGCTGAAGCTCGGCTACATGGTTTTCGTCAATCCCTACTTGACTGCGCAGATCCCGATGCGGGTGATGAACGAGCGCTATGCGCGTCGCTTCGAGTTCGGCAATACGCCAGCACGGGCCACAATCGAAGTTTCGAGCCTGCCCAACGGCGCACAAATCGAATATACAGGCGTTGCGGTTCGCGACCTGAAGGAACGGCGGGCCGTGCGTCCCAAGAACATGCCGCCAAGTCCTACGGCGAGCCCCTGCGTCTTTGCCGGAGATACGTTGTATTGTTCCGCGAAGAGCGGCTTTATCCCCGGACCGAACGAAGGAGTTTATAGTTCAACCACTGCCCTCCAGCTCCGTCAGACAATGCGCAACCAGATGGACAACCTTGAAGAAGCCGGTATGGATTTCGAGCAGGTCGTGTCGACGGTTGTTTACCTCGACAACTTAGCGGACATACCTGCGTTTGACGAAGTGTACGGGAAATATTTCAAGGGTAAACTGCCTGCGCAAACGACCCTCCAGCAGATCGCGCCAGCGGACCGCAGCGCCGACAAAGAGGAACACTATCCTGACTTGGAGCAGGTTTCGCTCATTGCCGTCCGAAACGTTCCCATGCACTAGTGGAAAGGCGATCGCCTTTGTGCCAAAGGCCTGCGAATGTAGGTAGGCTACGCGTGGAATGGGGAGATTAGTCCTTGGATGAACAAATTGTCATCTTCCGGAAAAGGCGCCGTAATGTTGGGGACATATCGTGTTCTGGTGGCTCACATACCACGGAGGTCATGGCACTAGCGGAAGGGTGAGGTGGAGGATGTTGAGAAATATCTTTGGCAACCGACCTAATGGCGTGCCTGGCCTCGTTTTTCTTGTTTGTCTGTCCGTTGCAATCGCTCCGTCTCTGATGGCCCAGACGGCTGGAATGGGAGCGTTGACAGGCAGGATTGTCGATGCTTCCGGTAAAGCAGTTGCGAATGCAACCGTGACAGCGACGAGCATAGACGATGGCCAGGTGCGAAGCGCGACCTCGGGTACGGATGGCTTTTATAAGTTTGAAGGGCTGCCGCCAGGCAGTTACCGACTAAAGTTTGAAGCCGCCGGTTTGAAGACGTCGGAGATTCCTTCAACAACGGTCGATGGGACCGAGATGACGGTTCCCGACGCAAAACTGGAGGCGGGCGAGTCAGTCTCTTCAAAGCCAGCGACCGCGCAACAGGACAATTCGCCGAATGCGCCATCCAGCAGCAAGACAGAGCCCACGCTCGCGGATCTAGGCCTTTCTCCGGAGCAGACGCAGGGCAACGCCCGTGAGCAAGCGTTGCTGGACAAGCGGACACACATGCTGAAGATCCATCAACGGATGGGTTTGATCACGACGATACCGCTCGTTGCGACGGTGCTCCTCGGTCCTGGCGCTGGCGGCAAAAGTGAAGGCACGGCTGCTCGCGATTTACACGTGGCGCTAGGCGGCCTGACCGGCGATTTGTATGGCATTACCGCTTACTATGCAATTCGCGCGCCCAGGGTACCCGGAACCAAAAAGCGCGGTCCAATAAAATTTCACGAGGCGATGGCTTGGATACACGGCCCCGGAATGATTCTGACGCCGATTCTTGGGATTATAGCCTTCGATCAAAAGAACAATGGGGAGAAGGTTCACGGCATCGCCTCCGCGCACGGACCTGTAGCTATCGTGACGGCCGGGGCATTTGGTGCAGCTCTTCTGTCGGTATCGGTGAAGTTCTGAGTACAGTTTATGAAAAACAAAATAATATTGATCGCGTTCTTGCTCGTGGCCCTCCCCACGTTTGCTGCCGACAGCCAATGGGTCCTCAAACAAAGCACGCTCACTTACCATGTGTCGCACAAACTGCATGAGTCCGAGGGTGTGAGCCATGCGGCGCGAGGCAAGGGCGTTTGCCACGACGGACAGTGCGATTTTTTGATCGCGGTAGCCGTGAAGTCGTTTGATTCTGGAGACAGCAACCGCGACCTTCATATGGTTCAGGTTACGCGCGGCGCGGAGTTTCCGCTGGTAACCGTCCGCACTCGCCTAGCCGAATCGGTTGCCGCATCGGCGACCATCAATGCTGATCTGGAGATCCAGTTTGCCGGCCAGACGGCCCAATATAAGCAGGTTCCCTTCAAAGTCGAGACACAAGGCGGCGAGACTCACATCACGGGGAACATTCCGGCCACCCTAACTGATTTCAAGATCGATCCGCCATCCCTCTTGACGATGCCAGTTAAGAACGACATTCCAGTGCGGGTGGACATGACCTGGCATCAGCAGTGAATGGCGGCGTTGTCAGCAAGGGGGTTTCCTGCGTCCTATTTCCTGCATCCCATCTTGAGGTGTAAAGTTTTGGACTGGCGGGAAGCTCCTATGCGATTGCTGTTGGTAGAAGATGACGTATCCATTCAGCAGTTCCTGAAACGGGCGCTGGCAGAGGCGGGATACCAGGTGGATGCGGCCAGTACCGCAAAAGCGGCGGAAGGCATGGCCTTGGAAGGAATTCACGATGCCTTCATCATCGATCTTGGGCTTCCGGACATGGATGGATTGGACCTGATCGCGCGTTGCCGCGCCCAAGGTAGTTCGGCTCCAGTTTTAATTCTGTCTGCCCGGCGTTCCGTAGACGAACGGGTTCGAGGCCTGGAGCAGGGCGGAGAGGACTACCTCACCAAACCGTTTGCCCTTCCCGAACTGCTGGCAAGGCTGAGAAATCTCCTGCGTAGGTCCGGGGTCCCACAGAGTGAATCGGTTCGCCTGCAAGCGG
>PMXH01000560.1 GCA_003165855.1 Acidobacteriaceae bacterium
TGCAGCATGGCTCCATCTTTCGAAGGGGGACCGGCGGCAGGCAGAATCGGATTCCTGAACTCCAGTCCGCACACGTTGACTTGTAGATTTGCCATCGCGCATTCCATTCAACCGAGGTTCCGAACGCCGTGGATGGCCCCGGCGTCCCGCCATCAAAGTTGAGTCTCGCCCCGGAAGAGGCGGTTGAGTTTTGCCCCGCGAGGGGCGCTCGACCGGCGTAGTAGAAAAACACCCCCCGACGCTTTGTGCATTGATTGTCGTGCAATCGGCGCTAACCCAATTGTGATTTGAATCACAACACTTGGTCTCCTTGGTTGGCTAGAATCCATCGCACCATGGAGAAGTCCGCAATCCTTCTCGTCGGCAACGGCCGTCTCATCACGCACGACCCTGCGCAGCCTCTGGTTGAAGACGGCTCCGTCGCAATCCGCGATGGTCTGATTGCCGAGACCGGACCGACCGCCTCGCTCACGCGCAGTTACCAGGGTGCCCGTTTCATCGATGCCCGCGGCGGGCTCATCATGCCCGGCCTCATCAACGCGCACATGCATCTTTACAGCACGTTTGCCCGCGGAATGGCGCTGAAAGACGCGGCTCCCGGCAACTTCACCGAGATCCTGGAGCGCTTGTGGTGGCGGCTCGACAAGGTGCTCACTCTTGACGATGTGTATCTGAGCGCAGCGGTGGCCATGATCGACTGCATCCGCAACGGCGCCACCACCATCTTCGATCACCATTCCAGCCCCGGCGCTGTTTCCGGTAGCCTGTTTCGCATCGCAGAGGCTGCGCGCCTTACCGGAATGCGCAGTTGCCTCTGCTACGAAGTTACGAATCGCGAAGGCGCTGAAGTCGCACAGCAAAGCATTGAGGAGAATCGCGCCTTTCTTGAGAGTTGCAAGCGCTCCGGCGACGATCTGCTTCGCGGGCTTTTCGGCCTGCATGCGTCGTTCACCGTGTGCGATGAAACGCTTGAAGCCTGCCGCCGCGTGGCCGCCGACTTCGATGCGGGCTTTCATGTCCACGTGGCCGAGGCGGAGTCTGACCAGACCAAATGCCTGTTGAAGCATGGCAGGCGCGTTGTGGGGCGTTTCAACAATTTCGGCATTCTGGGCAGCAAGACCATCGCCGCCCACTGCGTGCATGTCAACGATGTCGAGATCGACCTGCTCAAAAACAGCCAAACCCTTGTCGTCCACAACCCCGAGTCCAACATGGGCAACGCCGTGGGTTACGCGCCGGTGCTCGAGATGGTCCGCCGCGGCGTGCGCGTGGGTCTGGGCAGCGACGCGTACACCACCGACATGTTCGAATCGCTCAAGGTGGCAAACCTGTTACCCAAGCACCAGACCGGTCAGCCGGGAGCGGGCTGGGCCGAGCCGCCTGAAATGCTGTTCAACCGGAACACAGAATTTGCCAGCGCCTGTTTCGGCCGGCCCGTGGGCACGCTAACTGCCGGCGCGCTTGCTGACCTGATTGTGGTCGACTACGATCCACCCACGCCGATCACTCCAAGCAACATCAACGGCCACCTGTTGTTTGGAGTCTCGGGACGCGCCGTGCGAACCACGATCATCGGAGGACGCATCGTGATGCTGGACCGCAAACTGCCCGGCATGGACGAGGCAGCGATTCTGGCCGAGGCGCGAGCTGCCGCCCAAAAGCTCTGGCAACGATTCTGATTCTTCCGCACATGCCGTTCTTCAGACGGCAAGCCTCAGCTGATTCCGCGGCCTTCGTTTCACGGCTGACCTGGCTTTCCGATCCATGCAGGATTCGGCTCGTTCGACATACGGAAGAACCGCGTTCATGCGCCAAGGCAGCCCTTGCTAATTTCTATGGTAGGCGAGCCTGCAATCCACGTACATACAAGTTCATGCATTCTTCGTGAACCCGTAATTGTGCAGGCGCGCCGCCCCAGCCGTCGGAATGCATAGGTACCTGTGCAAAATTGAACAGAATTCTATTCTGAACTTAGGGATGCTTAACCCATGTGGCTTGTCTGGTGATTATGAAGTGGCCAGTTATGCAGAAGAGCGCGAAACTCCTCATTGTCGGAGACGACCATGCGGTGCGTGCCTCTCTGGTCCTTGTCTTCTCCAGGCTCGGGTATACTGTGCGGTCTGGCGCGGACGGCAGCTCAGGATTGTCAGAGATCCGGAAGGAAATTCCCGACGTTCTCCTCTCTGATCTAAACATGGTGCGCATACCGGGCGTGGAATTTCTCAAGGTAGTGCGCCGCTGGCTTCCATCAATTCGCGTTATCGCGATGGCCAAGGCGGCCTCGGGGGATCTCGTGCCGCCTGGGGTTGCTGCCGATGTAATTCTCCGGAAAGACGCAGACCCTGCTCTGCTCATCAGAGCCGTGGACGCAATGACTGATCCGAAGCGCTCGGCCTGTCGGCTTAGTTTGGAAGATTCCTTTGGATTCCGGGTCCTCGAGGCGATCCCGTCTCATCCTGACCTTGAGCAATTGGCGTTCCCCGCCTGTCGCGAGGTGGGGTCTCCCATTGTGCAGAAAACGCTACCGGGGGAAATATTCCTGGTGCCAGCAATCGCTCTCGCTCCTGCCGTCCTCGCTTCATAGAGTGCCCGTTTTGGAAGAATCCCGTCTCAGATGTTCGCGACAAGCTGGCTACCGCTCCTTGTAAGCATGCACGACAAATCGCTCCGGAGCTGCACCGATAAGATGGAATGGGTAGCAGGTTATGAGCGCAAGAGAAGATGCGGCTGCGGGGTCAAGAATTTAGGTATCGTCTGGGGCAACGACCCTCACCCAATCGACCTGGTATCGAGACATTCCGCTTGAGGTTTGAATCTGTATCTCGTCGTTGGTGCGAATTCCTTTGAGGGAGCGAAAGAACGTGTCGGGGTGACCGGCGATTCCGCTGTTACCCTGCTCCCCGGGCAGTGCCGCTCCTTTGATGTGTCCGACACCGAGCCTCAGGGTCGGTACAGAGGTCCCCTCGAGAATTGCGATGATCACGCCCAGCCTTGGAATCTCAATGCGACCCAGTACATCGCCCTCTTTGGCAACGGCCGCGGATTGCGTCACTTTGTGTTGTTGCTGCGCAGAGATCTGCTTTTCGAGTGTGTTTTACGCAGCTTCCTGGTAAAGCTTTGCATGGAGCAGAGTAATTGCCGCATAGGTGACCGCGAGGGCACCTGCAAGGAACAGCACCGTCCGCGTACGGTGAAGAAACACATGGCCGCGTGTCGCAGACCTTTGCGCTTCAGGTGTGGTCATCATTGTCGAGTGCCTCTGCTGTCGCAGACGTGAATGATCGTCGCTGAGCTGTATTCGACGCGGGTCAAGCGCATGAGACCAAACAGGCGAAGGAAGGCGATACTTGCGTATCGCCTCCCGTACCTTTCATCGATTCCAGATCACGTCAGGTTCAGGCGATCTGCCACCTGGCTGATTTACCCACGGAGTCTCATGATGCCTGTCATGAGAAGGCCTAGGCCCAGCATTAACATTCCGACTAAACCAATAAGCGGAAGCACACTGGCTGTTGTGGGCAGTGCGGCAGAGGCTACTTCTGGTGCAGGCGCCGCGGCAGGCTGCACTGCGACAGCTGGCGCTACTACGGCTACAGGCTGTGCTTCGACTGGGGGTTCAACTGGAACAACCGGCGCAACCGCGGCTGCCGGAACAACCGCGACCATAGGCTCGGCTGATACCGCAGGCGCAGGTGTCGCCACTGGCTCACCAATCGTGGCATGCGCTGAAGCGATTGCAGGATCTGTTGTTGCCGGAAGCGTTGATGTCGCCGGAGGTTCTGTTGCCGCTGTCGGCGTAACCGCGGCAGCAGGGGTATCTGCAACGGCTGGCCCTGATGCAACAGTAGCACCTTGTGCAACGGCAGGCTCCGCTGCGGGCAAAGCGACCGTGGGTACTTCTGCGGAATTGGGCATCGTTGTTGCAGCAGGAACCACTGCAACAGCAAGTGCTGGGGCAACCCCGGACGGAGCGTCCACAACCTGCGCCAGAGCAACTGTTTCTCCGGTTGGGCTGACGGCCTCAATCGCGGCCGTCTTTAGAACTTCGACCGACGAGTTGGCCAGGACAACAGAAGTGGAAAGTACCGCTTCGTTGGACTCCTTGGCCAATTGGATGGCCCTGGGCTTTTCATAAACA
>PMXH01000511.1 GCA_003165855.1 Acidobacteriaceae bacterium
GGCCTGCTCCACGTCGACCACATGGTGGGCAATGTCGGATGGGGCGAAATGAATCGCTGGGTCGATTTTTACCGCGACGTCATGGGCTTCCGCATGTTCAAACACTTCGACGATAAGGACATTTCGACGGAGTATTCGGCGCTCATGTCCAAGGTCATGTCGAACGGCAACGAGCGCGTGAAATTCCCCATCAACGAGCCGGCCGAGGGCAAGAGGAAATCGCAGATCGAGGAGTACCTGGATTTTTATCGCGGCCCCGGAGTGCAGCACATCGCCATGGCGACAAACAACATCATCGAAACGGTGGGGACTCTGCGCCGCCAAGGTGTGGAGTTCCTGCACGTGCCGAACAGTTATTATGAGGACCTGGTGGCGCGCATAGGACCGATCGACGAACCGATGGACGCCCTACGGGAACTGGGCATCCTGGTGGACCGCGACGACGAAGGCTACATGCTTCAGATTTTCACCCGCCCGGTGGAAGACCGTCCGACGCTGTTCTATGAAATCATCCAGCGCAAGGGGAGTCGGAGCTTCGGCAAGGGTAATTTCAAGGCTCTATTCGAGGCGATCGAGAGGGAGCAAGGGTTGCGGGGCAATCTGTAAAGAGATTGTTCACCACAGAGGCACGGAGACACGGAGAAACACAAGGGCAAACAGCAAAATCCGAGCACACTGAGGTAGCGGAGATCACGGAGGCGTTAGACTTCAGCATGGAAATGGATCGGGGCTTGGGACAATCGCCGCGGTACTTGGAGGCTATCTCAGTGCCCTCAGCCACCTCCGTGTGCTCGGATTTGCTCTTTAGCCTTTGCCTTTCTCTGTGTCTCCGTGTCTCCGTGGTGAATGCCCTTCAGACTTTCCGCCGCGCCACTCACACCGGAATCGCCGCCCGCCGCAGCGGTTCCGCAATAGCCTTCATCACTTTCTCGAAGCCGGCGAAATCGAGAGACTGCGCCCCGTCGGAAAGTGCCCGTTCCGGACAAGGGTGAACCTCGATGATCAATCCATCCGCTCCCACGGCCACAGCAGCGCGCGAGACGGCCGCAATCAGACTTTGTTTGCCCGTCCCATGCGACGGATCGGCAATCACGGGCAGATGAGAAAGATCGCGGGCCAACGCCACCGCCGCCAGATCGAAGGTGTTGCGCATTTCCGTTTCGAATGTCTTGATGCCGCGCTCGCACAACACAACCTGCGAGTTTCCTCCCGAAAGCAAATACTCCGCTGCGAGCAGCCACTCTTTCACCGTCGCCGACGGACCTCGCTTCAAAAGCACCGGCTTGCTCACTGTCGCCAGTCGCCGCAATAGCGCGAAGTTCTGCATGTTCCGCGCCCCCACTTGCAACATGTCCACATGCTCACAAATCACGTCCACATCTTCCGTGCTCATCACCTCCGTGACCACCGGCAGACCGGACTGTTCCCGAGCTTCGCGCAGAATCTTCAGCGCTTCCAGGCCAAGTCCCTGAAAGTCATAGGGCGAAGTCCGGGGCTTGTAGGCCCCGCCGCGAAGCATTGTAGCCCCGGCCCGCTTGACCGCGTGGGCCGTGCTCAGCAACTGTTCTCGAGATTCCACCGAGCAGGGTCCGGCAATGATCACAACTCCGGGTCCACCGATCAAGACTCCGCCCACGTTCACCACGGATCGCTCCGGCTTCACCTGCCGGCTCACCAGCTTGAAAGGCTGCGCGATGGCGACCACATTCTCCACGCCGGGCGCCACGAGCAGCGCCTCGATTTCGTGACGCCGCCCGTTTCCCACGGCAGCCACGATAGTGCGCTCCACTCCCCGCGTAACGTGCGGCTGGTAGCCCGCCTCGCGAATGCGCTCGATTACGTGCGCAATCTCCCGTTCGGTTGCTTTCTCGGACATGTTGACGATCATTGGCTTTCTCCTGAGTTACAGACTGAGGTTGCACGCCTTCCACCAGGAGACGCAAAGAAGACCGAAAGAAGAAGAAACAGTTTAGAGATCTTCTCCGTGTCTCTGTGTCTCCGTGGTGAAAGCCCTTTCCTCTCCAAAAAACAAGGGCCGCGATCTGGAATCGCGGCCCCCGGCTGAAACTTGCTTGAATCTAGTCGATCATGGTTCACTCGATCTCCCCGCAAGTTCCGCCGCAGCCGCTACTCCGGTAAACCAGTAGTAGCGAAACTGCCCGGTAAACGAGGTAAATCGCGTCATGAAAAAGCTCCCGCCTAAGATCCCGACCTGCTGCTTGCGCAGCCGACTCGGTTATTGTATCGAACTGGCTACGTTGGAAAAGGCATTGTTTGAGTTGGATCCGATCAGGCGTATCGTGCCCACTACCAGAACCAGGATTACCGCCAGCATTACCGCATATTCGGCAATATCCTGCCCTGCATCTTCCGACCAGATTCTACGAATGAACTCGGACATCATTTCCCTCCAGTCGACATCTTCCCTGTGTGAGGGTAGCCTTGCAATTGAAGAACACATCATGCCGCAGCATGAGGCGCTTGTCAAATGCCACTTTGCACGATTTCCACAAGCATTCCCGACTCCCCGGAGTGTCTTGGCAGCGTTGAAACGGGTGCCGTAGAGAAAGTTTCAGGCAGCGCCTCCTGCACCAACTGTCGCGCCGAGTCCTGCGCATACTGCAAAACGCCGTTGGGAAATATTCCCAGATAGATGGTCGCGGTCAGGCAGACCGCCAGCGCCAGCCGGAGCGCGAAGGGAACACGCATCACCGGAACTTCCTTCCGCGATTCGCGCATGTACATCATCACAATGATGCGCAGGTAGTAGTACGCCCCCACTCCGCTGTTGAGGACGCCGAT
>PMXH01000037.1 GCA_003165855.1 Acidobacteriaceae bacterium
TGGCCGATTTCGCGGCGGCCCGGACCGCGCATGAAGCCAACCTCACCCACGCTGAACGGTGGGAAGTTGTAGTGCAGCATGAAGCGCTTGTTGGTAACGCCGGGGTCGAACATTTCCAGGCGCTGTTCGTCTTCCTTGGTGCCCAGCGTAGTGCTCACCAGCGACTGCGTTTCGCCGCGAGTAAACAACGCCGACCCGTGCACGCGCGGCAGTACGCCGACTTCGATCGAGATATTGCGGATCTCGTCGAACTTGCGGTTGTCCGGACGGCGATGCTTGTCCAGCATCTGCTCGCGGAAGATTCGCTCTTTCAGAACGTCGAACACCTGGCCCGTTTCGGTCTTCTGCTCTTCGGTTGCCGCTTCCACCACTTTCTTCTTGGCGGCGCTGATTCGGTGGTGGCTGTCTTCCTTGGAGTACTTCGCCGTGTCCATCGCATCCGTCAATTCGGTGCGAATGCTCTTCGAGACCTGGACGAGCAGTTCTTCGTTGAATGGTGCGGGCGTGAATTCTCTCTTCGCCTTGCCCGCCTTCGCCATCAGTTCGCGAATTCCCGCGGCGACCTTCTTGCAGCATTCGTGACCATACTCGATGGCCGCGATGACTTCGGCTTCGCTGGCGTGATTGGCGCCCGCTTCCACCATCACGATGCCCTCTTCCGAGCCGGCAACCGTGATGTTGATCGTCGAATCGCGGCTCTCGTTATAGCCGGGATTGGCCACGTGCTTGCCGTCAATGAGGCCGACGCGCACCGCGCCCAGCACGTGATGGAACGGAATATCGGAGATCGCCAGCGCGGCCGCCGCGCCCACAATGGCGAGGGTGGCGGGATCGCGTTCGGGATCGGCCGAGAGCACCATGCCGATCACCTGGGTTTCGTAGGAGTAGCCTTCGGGAAACAGCGGCCGAATAGGCCGGTCGATCATGCGGCTGGTGAGAATTTCTTTTTCGGAGGGACGTCCCTCGCGTTTGATAAAGCCGCCCGGAATCTTGCCGGCGGCGTAGGTGTATTCGCGGTAATCGACGGTGAGGGGAAAGAAATCGATGCCTTCGCGCGCGTCGGCGTTGGCGGTAGCGGTGGCGAGGACGACGTTATCGCCCAGGCGGACCACGGCCGCGCCGTGGGCCTGCTTGGCCAGTTTTCCGGTTTCAAATGAAAGTTGTTTGCCGCCGGCGAGGTCGACTGTAACGCTGCTAACTTCTGGTTTCATGTTTCATCCTTTAGAACAGCTTCTAGCTCCTAGCTTCTGGCTAAGAGCATTCGGCTCCAGGTAGATTGCGAGAGAAGGGCGCATCTGTGCTTCCAATCGATCTCGAATGGAGATTGGTGGGGTGGGATGCGCTCAAAAGATGCACGTTGCAGAAGATCCTCAATGCACGACCGGCTTCCGGAGGAAGGCGGCGTTCTCAGATACTGTTTCGGGAAATGAATTCTTCAGAGATCGCTCCGAAGAAAATCACAAGGGTGGAGGCTGCACCGTTTCCCACCTTTGCGCAAAAACCGCGCAAAGATGGGCCACCCGAGTCCATTTACTTGCGGATGCCGAGCTTTCCAATGACCGTCTTATAGCGCTCGGAATCGTATCGTTTGAGGTAGTCGAGTAGGCGACGCCGCTTACTGACTAGCATGAGCAGGCCGCGGCGCGAGCCGTGGTCCTTCTGGTGCGTCTTGAAGTGGTCCGTCAACTGGCCAATGCGTTCACTGATGATGGCGATCTGAACCTCGGGACTCCCCGTGTCAGTCGCGTGCGTCTGATACTGGTCAATTACGGATTTCTTTTGCTCTCTGGCTAACACTCGCCTGGTGCACTCCTGTTCTAGTTTCGATTTATCTTGGTGACAGAAATGAGGATAACAGGCGGGGGGTGGGAGTGTAAAGGCGGGGAGGGCCTGGCGGCGATCAAGGGCCTGCGAGGCATCAAGCAACGGTCGCTTTCTGCCTTTTCTGGCCGTTGCTCCTATTAACTTTTTTGAGCGAATCCTCTAGGCATCGCTCTATGATCCTAAAACGAGCCTCGCGCCGACCCAAATCCGTGGCGGCTCGAGTGATAGCCTCGACATACTCGTGGACGTCGGGATGAAATGTCTTTTCATTGTCCTTTCTTTTCGCTTGGTCGACTTCCGTCCGGAATTTCGCCAGGGCTGCTCGCACGGCAGCTTTTTCTGTAGTCGAGAGCCTCGGCTTTCTCTCCGCGAGATCTGCGACTGCTAGGAAAAGAGTGTAAAAATCACTCTTGCCGCTCCACCGCCTCAGTTCAATTTCGTCCAGCAGGGACTTTATAAAATCCCGCACGTTTTCAAAGTGCTCCATCCACTCGGCCCTCTGGGGCATAGCAGCGTCGAAATTGAGGTAGTAGTCGTCAATTGTTTTTTTCTTGTCCTGCGGCCCTGCCACTAGCCCGATAAACAATTCACTTATGTACTCAACATCCTCCATTCGACGGATCTGGCGGAGGGAGACGATACCTGTCTCCAACCACCACTCATCGTCCGCGAGCAACTCCATCGCCTGTATGAATCGGCCACTATACCTAGCATGCCTAAGTTCTTGGTCATTCAAAATAACAGAATGGATGTTTAGCCTCTGAAAAAGGTCCCTAATTTCCAGATCTGATGCGCCGCTAACGTCCCTCACCACGATCTTGTAATCCCAGAACGCAGTCTTCTGGTTTTCCGAAAGGTCCTCGAAGCTTTTGTCGAGCCACTTCGCGCCTACGTTGTCTCCCGACAGCTCGAGGTCGTTCGAGCCCCAAACAAGAGTACCGACCTGACACGCTGCTGCCCGTCAACGACCTCGTAACTCGTCTCGCCTGCCGGCGTTGATGAGGACCTTATATATATCTCGGGAATTGGCAGACCGTTCAATATCGTGTCAATAAGATAGGAGGACTGTTCCTCCGTCCATACTGGCCTCCGCTGAAAGTTTGGGTTCAGATCCAGATTGCCTGCCGCTGACTCCTTGCGGAACCAAGAAATCTTCTGGTTACTTGCGCTACTGTCCATCGCGGCCTCCCTAGTTAGGCAGTTCCGTGCGCAGTGATCGGAGTGAGTTCTCGTGATACGCCCGAAGGTCTTCAAGCCTTCGGTATATTCGACAGGTCAGCGGGTATCCGCGAATCGGAGGAATTCTCCCCGCCGCTGCCATCGCGGTCATCACACTTCGCGCCGGGCCCGTATTGCGAGGGATGGTCTTGGAACCGACGAGTCCCCAGTATACGTCCAAGCGAATCTTACCCCGATATTCCGCCCCTCCGAGCAACCTCTTCCTGTCGAATGAGAGAATCGTTTCCCACGCCAGGAGGAAAAGTTCCGGGGCAACAATTGCAATGTCGATATCAGAGGTCTCGGCAGTTGTCTCCTCGGGGCCGCCCAACGCGCGAAATGGCCGGCCAGGCTTATAAGGACTCAGGCTGTAGCCGGTCGCCGCGCTACCGACGATCCAGACGCTCTCCCTGGCTAGCCCCAGCGAGCTACCGACTGACTCCCTCCATCTCCGATAGGGCTCATCGGCAGCGAATATCCAAGGGCGCCTCCCGAGAATCTCATGCTCGACGAAATCGGAATCGGCCCTGACGCCTAACAGTAGCCGCAGGTCTTCTCTCGTCATCGAAACCAGCCGCCCTCTCATCAACGGTCCTGCAGCGAGAAACGGAATCGGCGTAAAGAATACACCTTGGGACACAAATTTGGGGACAGGGGGGATGTTCAGGTGGTGGGCTACTTTGGAAATCTGGGGGAAATCTGGGGACAGGAAATCTGGGGACATCCATGATAAGTAA
>PMXH01000083.1 GCA_003165855.1 Acidobacteriaceae bacterium
TCTCCCGCCAGCCCAAAACAGTCTATCCTGATTTACAAGAAGAAGAGCCACTTTAACGAGTGGGAGTTTGTCTACGACCCGCTCACCGAGATGAGAACGCAGTCGGGCAACACAGGGAACATCGGCACGCCCGCGAGCAGCACCAGCACACCGGTCGGTGGATCAAGCATCGGCGGGCCAGGTATCGGATCGGGCATAGGGTCGGGCACGAACTCCACTTCTCCGGTGGCGCCGCCGGCGTCCACGCCTGAAACCACTCCGCAGCAGCAGTAAAAGCTCAGCACACACCCGCCCAAACCGCAAAAGGCCCGCCCCTTGTGAGGGACGGGCCTTTCCTGCGAAAGAACCAAGCCTGAACTTTGCCGTTACACGCTGAAGGAGGAGCCGCAGCCGCAAGTTGACTTGACCTGTGGGTTGTCAAACTTGAATCCAGCCGCTTCCAGCGTCTCGACGTAGTCCACCGTACAGCCATTCAGGTACATCAGCGAGGTTGCATCCACAAAGACCTTGAGGTCCTCGAAGGTAAACACCTTGTCCATCATGCCGCTCTGATTTTCAAAAGCCATGGAATATTGGAACCCTGAACATCCGCCACCCACGACGCCAATGCGCAGCCCGGCCGGATGAGGATCCTGGGTAGCCATGATTTCGCGAACCTTGGCGATGGCCTGCGGCGTTAGGAACAGTGGAGACTTCTTTTCGGTTTCCTGAATGGGTGCGGCCGTTACTGTGGACATGGTTTCTCCAGGGCGTTGATTTGCTTGCCGTTCTCTCTTACTCTACCGTTCCGCAGGCAGGGTTTCAAGCCCGAATCACGGCAGCTACCACGTTCGATGCTCCGTGACGCCCCCAGGTCGCAGAATAAACAGGGTTTGGCGTCGAATTGGCGGTCCGCCCGCGAAGCAGGCTCCAGGCCGAAAGCGGCCGTAACAGAAATTAATCGACCCAGCCGTTCCATTTCGGAGCTATGATATGGCATCCGTGAGGCCCCAGTACTCACGAGCCCGCGCTTTCTCCACGGACCCGCCTGTAGATGGGACCGTCACCCCTGGATGGGAGGTGCGCTATGACTCTTGTACCCATTATGTGGACCGTGTGGGGCGTTATCGTCGCCTCAATGCTCTCGCTTCATATCTATCGCGGGAGCCTGGAGAAGAACGAAGACGACCAGATCTTTCTNNCGAACGGGCCGCCCAAATGGCAATCGTGGAAAAAGTTCAAAAGGTTGAGGTTCCATTACGAATAGCCAAGTGGCTGGCCCTTGGCATGAGCTGTGTTGTCGCCGTTTATTACGTTCGCGACATTATGGTGCAGCTCAACGTCATCCACTAACGCCTGCGAAAGGGTTCGCGGCGGGCGTAGTTCAGCGCAAACAAGGTCATGAGCCCCGGCGGTGGGAGCCTGCCGCCGGAGTTCGGCCCATCGATGGCAACTCGGGTCTGTTAACGGGCCCAGAGAATGCAGGCTAGTCGAACTGGTGGAAGATATCGATGACGTAGTACACGACAACAACAGCCGTCATGCCAATGACAAAGTAAAGTGCCAGCTTCTGATAGGGCTGGACCTTGTTGATCTTGGCAACAATGGAGGCCTGTGCCGACTTCTCGTGCTCGAAGCCATCACCCAAAAAGATCTGGTCTTCTTCGTCTCGTCCCAGACGCGAAATATACAGCTTGATAATCAAGAAGAGCACGATGAAAGTACCCCAAACGGACCAAATAACCGGCGCGTAACCCATAACTGTACCCACCTTAAAAGAATGTTCAGGCCCCAGATGCCAGCGGATTCATTACGGGAACGCGAACTCGCGAGGCGAGGGGCCCTACGGGGTACCATCTTAGCTTCGCGATCATGGCCGTCGTCGTGATACAAGTCACAGGCGTGCGTTCGAGTCTTCGCGGGNNCATGCCGGGGGATTGTCGGCGATCGTGGCTTGACGGGTGAGGTTCCCGAAGCGCGTCACTTCGGCAGGATGCCGTCGAGAACCGTCATCCCCTTCTCTTATATTGTCCCCGCTTTGAGGGCAGAATCTGTATATCGTCGTCAAGGTAAAGGCGTGATGAGCCGTTCTGGGAGCCGTTCTCAGAAACCTTCACCGGAACGAACTCTCTTGGCGGCAGAAATTCGGGCTCGGCTATCAGCCGCCTCTCGAAGGCGACTTCTGCCTTCGGCTCGAATTTGGGCTCGAATTGCGGAATTGGAACCGAAGCCGGTTCAGGTTCCGGATCGGCAAACGGCGTAAATGTGTGCGCAAGAACGGTGCGCTCTCGCTCGCCCTCGAGGGTCAGAATCGAATCCTCGTCATCCGAGGGCATGTCTTCTATCCGGCTCAGGTTCTTCAGCCCAAGCGAGAAGAGCAGGCCTCTGAGGCCATTCAGCCTCGATTGAGCCTCCTTGGGATGAAGGTCCGGCTGCATTTGCGGCACTTCTGCCGGTACGGGCGGGGCAGCAGGCGACGAAGTTGCCCGCAGCAGGAACTCGCCTGCTCTGAGCGGGGGCTCCTCCCAGGGGGTAGCGCTCTGCATCTCCGTCTCCAACTCAGGTTTGGCGGGCGCATGTTCGACAGGCGCAGACTCGGCAGGCGCGGGCAATGCCGCTTCAGTTGGTTCGACCGGCTTTGGAATCGAAGGGTGCACATGAGATTTCGCCTCGGCCAGCCACCAGGGCATGTCGGCATCTTCAGCCGGCGCCGTCTCAACCAAATGCGGTATGCCCTGCTCCGCTGAGGGCCATTCCGCAATTTCATGTTTTGGCCAGTGCGCTGGCGATTCCGGAGCGGGCGGCGGGGCAGGCTTTGGCGACTCGGGCGTTGACGACTCAGGCTTGGCTGGCTGGGAGGGCGCGGCAGGCACGCTCTGTTCAGGCCAGGAAACTGCCTCTGCGGCTAGGGCCGGCGCACTTCGAAAATTTGTCTCGCTGTGAAGCTGCTCGGGCTCAGGCAGAGCTGCCTCGGCCGCGGCGCTCGCCGGGCCACTCGCTGCCGGCCTGCTTTGGGCGCGCCGATGATTCTCAATTTCGCGAATCGAATTGCGAAAGGCAGGGTCCGCCTTCGCCATACCGACGCGATTCAATACAAATCCCACGGTAGCCACATCGAGCCGCTGCAGCGCATTCACTGCGGCCAGAAGCTGAGCGCGCGTGGTTACACCCGACTCGGCAACCACGATGGCACAGTCGACAAAGCGCGCAAGGTACTCGGTTTCAGCAGAGATCACCAGCGGCGCGGCATCCGTCAGCACCAGGCTTCCCTGCTGCGTCCCGGCTTCCTCGGCCACCTGCTGCAAAAGGGCCGTCGAGCGGCTGCCGCGCACGAACGCTGGATGATCGAGCGCCGCGCCGACACCATTTCCCGAAACCTTTGCGCGTTCGGTTGGAGCGGGTGTGCCCGATGCATCCAGGAGCACCGTGGGCCTTCCCATTGCCTCAAGAATGTCCCGCACGCGCGTCGCAACAGTTGTGACGCCGGTTCCAGAAGCGGTTCCGGTAAAGATGCAGCTCTTCAGGTTGCCTTGCTTGCGGGCGTGCTCGATGGTCGCGGACAGGCGCAGCAGATTCTCTGAGGCCACTTCGCTTGAGACTTCATCAAAATCCGGAAGCACAGCCATGGGTGCAAATCCGAGCACATGCTCTACATCGGCAGCGATGTAGACCCTGGGGTCAAGATGATTGGCGAGCGACGCGGCGAGCAATCCGAGAATCAAACCGCCCAGGGCCAACGGAAGCGCCTTCTTCAATATTCCTGAGACGGCAGGGTGAAGCGGCGCCACCGCAGCCACTGAAAGATGAACGCCGCCGGGAGCGCTATCTTCAAGCATGAGGTTGTGCAGTTGCTCATCTACGACCGTGTAACGATTCCGCAGGCGAGCGATATTGGTGGAAAGGTCATTGACCCGCTGCAGCTTGGGCGTGGCGCTTGCCGCGGTTTCCGCCAGTTGGCGCAGCTGCCCGTTCAACTGGGCCTCAACCCCCGCGGTCCGCTCCAGGTCAGTGCGCAGTTTCTCCTGGATGCGCGTAGCCGCGTTCTTCCGCAGGTCCTTCATCATGGAGTCGAGACTTGCGTTGATCTTAGCCAGCTCTGCCGCGTCCTGCTTGTATTCAGGATTGGTGGGCGTGAGATTGGCCATTTGCGAAATCAGCATTGCCCGTCTGGTGTTGAGCGAGGTCTTCATGCTGGTGAGTCCCGCATCGGAGGCGATGATGTCGTCGGCCTCGGCATTCATGGCCGCTGAGGAATCGCCCTGGCCGGCCTTAAGCGAGGTGTAGCGCGCTTCGGCTTCGTCGTGATCCGTCTGCGCCTTGATCAGTTCCTCGCGCGTTTTGCCAATTTCGTCGTCAATCAGGTCGGGAGCGGAGGTGCCCACCGCCGCCATACCCAGTTGCTTGTTCAAATCGCTCTGTTCCGTGTAGTCGGAGTTCAGCTCATTCTGAATGCGTGTCCGCTCGTCGGTCAGCACGGCAATTCG
>PMXH01000590.1 GCA_003165855.1 Acidobacteriaceae bacterium
GCTTACGCGTTGGGCCGGTTAAGAGGGAGATCCTTCGCTACGCCTGAAAAACGGCTCTGCTCAGGATGACAGTCGTCGTGTGATAGCCACACTGCACCGCAATCCTCCTCTTACAGATTGCGGTCGCAGTACAATCAACGTACAATGGGAGCGGATGCGGGGCATTTGAGCCTTTAGGCCGAATGTAAAACCAATAAATTGCGTGTTACCCATGTGATGGAGTAGGTCGAATCCCCCTTCCGCAACATCGCTCAAATTCTGAACCATTTAGGACGCTTCGATTCCATGATCATTCTTGTCACCATCATTCACGTGATTGTCTGTCTGTTTCTGATCATCGTTGTTTTGCTGCAGAGCGGCAAGGCCGGAGACATCTCGGCGGCATTCGGCGGACAGGGCAGTCAGGCCGCTTTCGGACCACGCGGCGCGGCCACGGCGCTCTCCAAAGCGACGACAATTTCGGCCGTGCTGTTCATGTTGACCTCGGTAACTCTCTCCATCAACGCCATCAAGCATGGCGGACCGAGTTCCGTGCTGCAAGGCGTAAAATCCGCGCCGGTCAAGACGCAGCCCGCGACGCCAGCGCCCGCACCCGCAAATCCCACGCAGAAGTAGCGTCCCAGCTTCGTCGCAAGATAGACGGGAGCTTGGTTGCTGCAGTTTTCCTCTCCGCGGCCTCAGGGTTTTGCCGTAATTGTATTTCCCTCATGCGGGTGCTAACATCCGATTATCGGCAGTTATAGCCGGGAGGTATCGACGATGTCTGATCGGGACAGCAGCAGCTTTGTGTGGTTTCTGGCGGGATTGGGCCTGGGTGGCTTGGTGGGAGTTCTGTACGCGCCGCGCTCCGGCAGCGAAACGCGCGAGGAACTGCGAGCGCGAGCAGAACAAGGACGCGAATACGTCCGCGGCCGCGCGCGCGAGGCCCGCGAACAAGCTTCCGAGTGGGTGGATCGCGGTCGCGACGCCGTAAATCAGCAGAAGGATCAGTTCCGCGCCGCCTACGAGGCCGGACGACAGGCCTATCAAGAGGCTACGACCGAGACTGGCGCGCCCAAGAACCTCTAAAGCTCTTGGAGTCGGCGGTCGGTGCCAGGTTTGACGGTTGGCAAGTCTGGCGTTGTCAGGTTTGGACCACGGGCTCAAGGAGCGCTCTCTATGGAAAATCTCATTCCACTGTTCATTGCCCTGACCGGAGCAGCCGTACTTCTGCAGGCAGGCATGCTTGTGGCTTTGTATTTGTCCGTGCGCAAGAGCAGCGTCCGCATGGAGGCGCTGGCGGTCGAGGTAAAGACCAAGGCTCTGCCTGCGATCGAGACGGCCGAGGCCATCCTGGCCGAACTCCGCCCCAAGCTGACGGTGATTGCCGACAATCTGACGGAGACGACGCACTCGGTGCGCTCGCAAGTGGAACGCTTGGATGCCACGGTGGATGATGTAGTGGACCGGGCGCGTTTGCAAATCATCCGCGCCGACGAATTACTCAGCCGAACGCTCGACCGGGTGGAGGAAACGTCGGAGATGGTGCAAAGGACCGTGGTCTCGCCGGTGCGGCAGTTCTCTGGGCTAATTCAGGGCGTTACGGCCGGCATTGAGTTCCTGCTGGGGAATCGCAGCCGCAGAAACGGCGGCAGCCGCGAAGCCCGCAGGCCGGTGCCGCAGGACGAGATGTTCATCTAAGACTGCGCTCAGCGCATTTTTCTGGCGTGATGTAAGCTGGTCTTCATGTTGTGCCATTCCTTCCGGCTTCCCTTCTCTATTTTCCTTCCGACCTTGGCGGGACTTTTTCTTGCGTGTCCGCTTGTCTCTCCGGTTCGATTGCTCGCGGCCGATGACAAACCTCCCGCCTATAGCGATCAGGAAAAACCTATCCTCGAGCAGCTTCGCGGACTGCGCAAGCTTCCCGATGACGTGCGCGCTCACACCAGCAAAGATCTGGCGCTCCAGATTCGACAGCTACCGGTGACGCCGAACAAACTGCGGCTGGCGGGCGGCTTGGCGAATCTTTCGACCGAAGGTGACTTCGGCCATGACACTTTGCAGGAAGTCGCTAATACTCTGGCCGCGGCTTTACGTGAGCAGCCGCAACCCAGCCAGAACGGCGAGCCGGACTCCCTCTACGTGGAGCTGGCTTCTCTGGTGCGCTACGAACATGTGCAGGTGGTCACGGACGCTCCGCAATTTTCCGCTGCCATGGCCAAGCTGGAAGCCGACGACGTTAAGCGCCAACTCGCCGACTTTACTCTCAGCGATCTGCAAGGCAAGACTTGGAATTTGAAGGATCTGCGCGGCAAAGTTGTGCTGGTGAACTTCTGGGCGACCTGGTGCACGCCGTGCAGAAAGGAAATGCCCGACCTGGAGGCGCTGTATTCACGCTTCAAGGATAGGAATAAAGAGCAGGGCTTGGTGGTGCTGGCCATTTCTGACGAGGACGCGGCCACCGTGAGTCCGTTCATTGCCGAACGAAACATCACCTATCCCGTACTGCTTGACCCGGGCCGGAAGGTGAACGAAGAGTTTCACATCGAAGGCATACCGAAGAGTTTCGTTTACGACCGCAGCGGAAAACTGGTGGCGCAGTCGATTGACATGCGCACGCAGCGGCAGTTTCTCGAAATGTTGGCGCAGGCAGGGTTGCAGTAGAACGACGAAGATCACGATGCGTTATCTGGTTCGAGCCCGTGTAAAGCCTGGTCGTGAAAGCGATCTGCTTCAAGCCATCGAGAGTGAAACCCTCGGGCAGGGCTCGGTTGCGGAGGGTGAATACCTGCGCAACATGAGCGAAGCCCGGCTCTGCGCCGACGAGACCGTGCGCTGGGTGGAAGTCTGCTACTGTCCCACACCGCTGCTGGAAGAGCGGCCTTACTGGGAAAAATACTTTGACCTCACGAAAGTGCAGGACGCTCACGACCGGCGCAAGTGTCGCGACGAGAACGGCAGCGAGCCTTGGGCTTGCAGCGGCTGCGATTGCACGGAGCGATTGGAGCAGAAGTTGAAGGAGTCCGGCGCTCCGTTCCTGGATTCGCTCTGCGTTAAAACCACCGAGGTGCCTGATCAATGACTTAGCAGAGTGCTCTCAACCGCCTCGCGATGCCGCCTTCTCTACAGGCTTCCGTAATGCACTACGCAAGCTCGGCGACACTCGCTGCGAGCTGCCGCAAGTCCTGCGCCACCTCCCGCAGATTGAAAACCAGCGCCCAGAAGGGCAACATGCGGTCCAACGCGAACGGAGCGGTCACACGCTGCGCGCGGAGCCGAGCCAGATCGGCGTCGAGATCGCGAACCGCTCGCTCCAGGTCGGCGGCTGATCGCGGGGGCTCGGGTTGCGCGCGAACCGCTTCGGCTAATTCGGAGAAGGCGCGGGCCGTGCTTTCCGTCAATGCCGGGAGTGAAGGCAGGAGTCCGGGCTGAACCTGCGCGTGGACATAGAGATTGCTGTCCTCGGCCATCGCGGTCAGGCGGCGGCGCACCTGGTCGGCTTGATCGACGAAGGCCTGGAACGCTCCCGCCTTGAAGCGCACGAACGTCAGCTCGCTGCGCGCTTCGTCCATTTGCTGAGTGACACCGCGGCGGAGGTCATGTAGTTGCCGGTCGAGCCGGCGAACCTGCTCTTCGTTGTTCACGCCCTCGAGCGCGGCGGCGACGACCGCGCTGTAGAGTGCACCAGCGCCTTGCAGGAGATTCGCCATCTTGTTGCGCAGCCCGACGCGCGCATGCACGGGCCAGATCAGCGAACTCACGGCGAAGGCGACCAGCGCTCCCAGCAAGGTATAGAGCACGCGCAGCCAGGCCACGTGCCAGGGTTCCTCGATGCCGCCGAAGACCAAAATCAATGCGGCGGTGAATCCGGCCGCGCTGAAACTCGGATGCAGAGCCGCGAGATAAGCGAAAAAGGAAGCAAGGATAAACAGAGCGATCCCGGCGCGCACGGCGCCGGTGCCTAAGATAGGCAGCAGGAGCGCCGCCGCCAACGCTCCGCTGGTGGAACCGACAGTGCGGTAGAGCGCCGCTTTCCAGGATGCGCCGACGTTGGCCTGCGTGACCACCAGGGCCGCGAAGACCGCCCAATAGCCTTGCGGCAAGCTCCAACCGGCGTAGATGGCGTAAGTGATGGTGCCGGCGAGTCCGGTCTTAATTCCTTGTTTTAGAGAACTGGATTCACGACTCCAAAGCGACGACGGAGACGGAATCGTGGGACTCGCAGAAAGCGGCACGGACGCGTTCGAAGATGCCATGCAGGAAATTATATTCGGCGCGCGGGGCAGAAATGTCGGCAGATGATTCGGGAGCTGCTTCTACGCGATCCAAGCGCCGCCAACGACGATGTCGTTATTGTAGAAAACAGCGGCCTGGCCTGGAGTGATGGCGCGCTGCGGCTGATCGAAGGTAACGAGGACCTCGTCGGCGGCGATCTTCTCGAGCACGGCGGAAGCGGGCTCGTGCCGGTGACGAATCTTCACGGAGACGCGCATAGGCTCCCGTAGATCTTCCACCGAGATTAGATTGACGCGGCGGGCGCGCAGCGTTCGCGAATAGAGGTGCTCATCGCTGCCGACCACGACCTGCTTATCGGCGCCGTTGATCTGGATTACGTAAAGCGGCGATCCTGTCGCTACGCCCAGACCCTTGCGCTGGCCGACCGTGAAGTTGTGAATGCCACTGTGTTCGCCGATCACTTCCCCGCTCGCGGTTACCAGCTCGCCAGCGGTATCGGGGAGAGCCTCGCCACTCTCGACGAGGTAGGCATCGATGAAGCGCTTGTAGTCGCCGCCGGGGACGAAGCAGATCTCCTGCGAGTCGGGCTTCT
>PMXH01000218.1 GCA_003165855.1 Acidobacteriaceae bacterium
CTTTAGCCCCTGAGGGACGTTCTGTTAATTCTCCGTGAATTTCGCTCCGTCCAATTGACCCCGATACCGCCCCGCATTACCCTGCAAGCCATGCCCCCAGCCAATCTCGATCAACTCCGTCTCACCTACAAGCAGGCCACCGATGAATGGGTTGCCGCCATTCGCGCCGAAGAAGCGTTAGCTTCTCCCGACCACTCCATGCTCGCCTGGGAAAAATGGGACGACGCCCACTTCCGCGAACACGACGCCCACACCAAATTCACCGAAACCCGCGAAGCCTACAAAGACGCCCTNNTTTGATTTTGATTTTGACTTTGATCGTCACCTTCCATGCGAGCCATAGCATACGCTGCGCGTGGTACCATTTCCTGGTGCCAGTCACCGACACAAGCTCCGCTGCGCAAGCCGTGCAACTCGAAGTTCAACGCTCGATGTCGGGCGAGCAGCGGCTCCTTCTGGCTTTTGAGATGAGCCTGTTCGCCCGTGAACTGAACCGGGGGCGGATACGTCATGAACATCCAGAATGGCAGGAAGCGCGCATCGCTCGCGAATTGCTCCGGCTCGTTTTCCTACCCGCGCCACTGCCCGTCTGCTTGCAATGAGCTTCCCTGAAGTCCTCCAGAAAATTGCCGCGGCGCTGGATCGCGCTGGCGTCGCCTACATGCTGACGGGGTCGTTTGCCAGCGCCTATTACGGCTCCCTGCGGTCCACCCAAGACATCGACCTTGTCGTCTCGGCCACGCCACCACAATTGCAAGCGTTCATCCAGAGCTTGCCCAACGGCGAATACTACGCGGACTTGGATGCGGCGCTCGAAGCTTACAAGCGGGAGTCCCTGTTCAACGTCATCGACCTGAAAACCGGCTGGAAGATTGACTTGATCATTCGCAAATCCCGCGCCTTCAGCCACGAGGAGTTCGGCCGCCGCAGGCCAATAAACTTACAAGGCTTGTCTCTCTTCGTCGCCAGCGCTGAGGACGTAATACTCGCGAAGCTCGAATGGTCGAAGCTGGCGCAATCACAGCGGCAGATTGAGGATGCCGCAGGAATTTTTAAGATACAGCGGAACTCGTTGGACCGCCCCTATCTGGAACAATGGGTCCGCGAGCTGGGCCTGGAAAAAGAATGGAAGGATGCCCTGCGAGCAGCCAATATCTCCGATCTCAGTATCTCTCCCGAATAAACTCCCCAATCGAAGCATAAGCCCTATTCAGCGTCGCCTCATCCGGCAAAAACACAATGCGAAAATGCTGTGTCCCTGGCTTCTGACCGAAGCCCGACCCATGCACCACCATCACATACTTCTGTCGAATCAATTCCTTGACGAAGACTTCGTCGCTCTCCGGAATATCGATGCGCGGAAAAGCATAGAACGCGCCACGCGGCGCAACGCAGCTCACGCGCAGAGTCGCCTCACACCACTTCTGCGTAAGATCGCGCCTCGCACGCAACTTGCACCGCACTTCCACCAGATGATCCTGCGGACCTTCCAGCGCCGGCTTGATGGCATATTGCTCAGGATGATTGGCGCACAGCCGCGCCCGCAGCAGCCGGTGAATGCCTTCGGTATAAGGCTTCACCGCCGCCGCATCTCCGGAAACAATCCCCCAGCCAATGCGCCATCCCGGGACCAGATAGTTCTTCGACATCCCGCCAAACGTGATGCAAGGCACGTCCGGCGCGACCGCAGCAAATGCAATGTGAGGAGTTCCATCGAGAATGAGCTTGTCGTAAATCTCGTCCGAGAACACAACCAGATTATGCCGCCGGGCAATCTCCGCCACCTTCTCCAGCATCTGCCGCGAGCACAGCGCCCCCGTCGGATTGTTGGGATTAATCAGCACAATGCCGCGCGTGCGCGGCGTGACCTTGCGTTCAATGTCGGCTAGTTCCGGCTGCCACGCGTCGTCTTCATTAAGGTCGTAAGCGTTGAGTGCAATGCCCAGCTTGCACAGCACGGCCGAATACAGCGGATAATCAGGCTTCGGCGTAAGAATGTCCTCGCCCGGATTCACCAGCGCGCTGATGCATAGATCGACAGTCTCGCTCACGCCCGAAGTCACGAAAACATCCCGCACCGTCGTGATGCCCTTGCGCGCCGCCTCGCCGCGAATCGCCTCAAGCGCCTCCGGAATGCCCGGAGAGGGCGCATAGCCGTTCTTCCCGTCGCGCATGGCCTTATAAGCCGCTTCAATAATGTGCGCCGGAGTCTGGAAATCGAAGTTGAGCGGATCGCCAACGTTCAGAGGCAGGACTTTGTGTCCCTGCCGGACGACCTCGTCCGCAACGCAGGCCAAGTCGCGGATGGCATAGCGAACGTTGTCGAGCCGCTTGGCGGCAGTGATTTCGTGAGCCTGAGTAGCTGGAGTCATGAAAGCCTCGCCGCAGCCCGCGTGCCGGCCACGGCCGTTTCAGAATACAAGAGGGATTCTAACCGCAGAGGTGTCGAACGTGCAGAGAAAACGGATGGGTCGCGGCTTAGTGCGGGCTGAAACTGATGGAAATGTCCTCGACGGTTTGCGCTGGGGCAGGGACGAATTTCCACTTCAGTACTGCCGCGGCCGCGCTTTCAGCCAGGATGGGGTTACCCCCGACAACGTCCACGTTGCTCACCTTTCCATCGGGCAGCACCGTCGCTTTCAAACGAACCAGACCTCCGATTTGTGCATGCTTTAGCAGTTCGGAATATTCCGGCTTCACGGAGACAAGCACTTTACGATCAGACTTGGGAGCCTTCTGGGCCAGCAATGCGGGAACGAACCCGGCCGCAAAGCAAAACCCCAGCGTCAGCGTCGCCAACACTAGGCTACGCGCGATGCTTCCGGCGGATTGGGATACGAAATGACGCTTAGGCAAAGTAAACCCAGAGCAAAAGCTGCGGACAGATTGAACCCCAGAGATCGACGATAAGCCATAGGAAAGTCTGCCGACAAGATCACCAAAGTACCCTATTTGACGGCTATTGCTTCCTCTGTTCTGGCCGACCGGAGCCGCAATCGATCAAGTACGCTGTGCCGAAGAGGGGTCAGGTGTTGCCTTACTCGTCCTTCGCCGCAGTCAGGGCGTTGATCAGGTTCGCCCCGTTCGGACTGCCCCACCCCGTCACCAGATCGTAACCTGTCACTGCCGAATACCCGCCGTTGCTGCCGCTGGTGATGTCGTGGAAGTCGCTGTCATAACCAGACCCTATCCCAATTCCATAGAGAAACGGGTTGAGAAACCCCAAAGTCTTTCCCCCACCCGCGACTGCCTGCTGATTCGCCAGCGCCGTCAGGCCCGCCCATTGCGGAGCAGCATAGCTCGTCCCGCCATTGCCTCCGCTGCATCCCCCGTCATAGCAACTGTATTGGTTGGTGTTCGCTTCCGCCGCAACATCCGGATAATTGCGCAAGGTCTTCGACCCATGGTTGAGCGAGGTGATGACCCCTGGAAGCTTCTGATAACTGGGAATCGGAATTTTGTTCTTCGAAGGCGAGCCCGCGCTGCCGCTCCAGCCCGTCTCCGATTGCCACGCCCCACCCGGCCCGGCAGTCGTTAAGTCGGTGCCCCCAACCGCCGTAATGTAGGGGTCATCCGCCGGCCACACCACGTCGCCCGGAGTGCCGGAACCGTTGTCGCCAGTCGCTACAAATACGCTCTGCCCCTGAGTCGCCATTTCCTTGAAGATCGGGTCCAGGCTGCTTTCGTCATCGCTCCATCCCCAGGAGCAGCTCAGCTGCTTGGAGGTATTGTCCACGGCCATCTGGTTGAAGATGGAGACATCGCTGCTTCCCACGTACACCACCACCTGCTTCAGCCCCGGAGCCATCGAGATTGCCATTTCTATGTCGAGCGCCTGTTCCCCGTCGTCACACGTTCTCGGAGGACAGCCCAGGCTCACCCCATTCAGCGATACACCTTTCACAGCGACCTTCACCGTCTGCTTCAAATTCTTGAAGTAGGTCTTGACGTCGCTGATTTCGTATCCGGCATACTCAAACAGCCCCACCGACTGTCCCGTTCCGGTAAGCGAGCCGGAGCCGTAGTAGGCCGCTCTCATATCGCTCCCGATAAAATCGCCGCCCGGACCAGAACCCGTGGTCTTTCTGGCGTTGGCGTGTTCTTGGTCGACTTGCTGAGAGGATCGAATGTTCTTAGCATGCGGCAGCGTGAAGTTATCCAAGCCGGAGATGTGCAGCACCGGTGCATCGAGATCCACTAAGGGCTCGCGGTCCGGTGCATAAAACGTGCGGCCCTCGGTGGGATGCTGATAGACGTTCAAGTTCACGTGAAAAGCGCTCTCAATATCTGCCGCGGAGCCTTCAACATCCACGACCATGCGATTGCCAGCGGTATCAATCACGGCCAGGCCATTCGCCTGAGCAAAGCGGAGCACCGCTGTATAGTCAGCCGCGACGGGACCAAACCTGGCGGTAAACTCTTCCACGCTAAGATACTGATGGTAGCTCGAACTCTGAGGATCGTAGATCCGCTGCAACAGATCGTCGAGCTCCGCCTCATTTCTCAGCGGCAATGAGATCGCCAGGCTCAACCGCTGCGAGCTGGGAAGATGGCCAACCAAAGGCGCCACTCTGCTGGAGACCGCCTCAGGCACGTGAGTAGTCAGGGTAGGTCGCTGTTCGGCCTGGGTTGTGACGGCGACGAAGAAGAGTGCGGATGCGCACAGCGCTGCGGCCAGCCGCAGCAAGGTAGCAGATGTAGTTTTCATTTGGTCATCCCCAGTTCGTTCAGAACTTTACAACGGGACGGGGCTTTGGACAAGCGGACGATAGTCTCTAGGGAGAATGCGTGGCTAAAGTCAAAACTTTAACCGCAGAGGACATAGAGATCTCAGGGTCATTCGAACCGACGGCCCTACCCTGTGTTCCCCAGTGTCCTCTGTGTTAAAGATTCCTAGTCTTCCCGATCAATCTGCGCCTTCTGCAGCTTATCGGAGTAATCCACGTACACCGACTTCCACTCCGTATAAAAATCAATCGCACCGATGCCGCCTTCGCGATGCCCGTTGCCGGTGGCTTTGGTGCCACCGAACGGCAGGTGCACTTCGGCGCCAATCGTCGGCGCGTTGATGTAGGTAATGCCGGCATACAGGTCGCGAATGGCCGAGAACGCCTTGTTCACGTCTTTCGTGTAGAGCGCGGACGAGAGTCCGTACTCGATGCCGTTGGCGATCTCGATGGCGTCTTCCAGGTCGTCACATGGAATAATCGAAACCACGGGGCCGAAGATTTCTTCCTGCGCGATACGCATCTTGGGGTCGACGTCGGTAAACACGGTCGGCTCCATGAACCAGCCATATTGGTACTCGCCCTGGTCGAGACGATTGCCGCCACACACCAGCTTCGCGCCTTCGTTCTTGCCGATCTCTACGTAGCTGAGGTCGGTCTGAAGCTGTTTTTCGTTGATCGCCGGTCCCATCTCGACCGTTTCATCGAGGCCGTTGCCCACTTTCAGCTTCTTGGCGCGTGCGACATATCTTTGGACGAACTCGCCATACACGCCCTTCTGCACGATAATGCGGCTGGTCGCGGTGCAACGCTGGCCGGTCGTGCCGAATCCGCCCCACAGGCCGCCTTCGATGGCGAGATCGAGATTCGCGTCGTCGAGCACGATCATAGGATTCTTGCCGCCCAGTTCGAGCGAGCAGTGTTTGAAACTCTTCGCCGCAATCCCACCAATGATGCGGCCTACCGCGGACGACCCGGTCAGCGAAATCGCGCGCACATCGGCGTGCTCGGCGAGCGGCGTGCCCACGTCGGCACCGAAGCCGGTCACAATGTTGACCACGCCCTTCGGAATGCCGGCGTCGGTGAAAGCGCGAACCAGGTTAAAAGTTGACAGCGGAGTATCCTGTGCCGGCTTGATCACGCAAGTGTTCCCGCAAACCACGGCGGGCAGCAGCTTCCAGGAAGAAATCGCCATGGGAAAATTCCACGGCGTAATCATGCCGCAGACGCCGATGGGCTGCCGCACCGCCATGGCAAACTTGTTCGGCATCTCCGACGGTACAGTTGGGCCGAACAGACGGCGTCCTTCACCTGCATTGTAGTAGGCGGCGTCGATGGCCTCTTGCACGTCGCCGCGAGTCTCGGCCAGCACCTTGCCCATTTCGCGCGTCATGTCGCGGGCGCACTCTTCTTTGCGCCCAATGAGAATTTCTGCGGCGCGGAAAACCATCTCAGCCCTCCGCGGCGCGGGCACCAGTCGCCACTTGGCGAAGGCACGCTTGGCCGCGTCCACCGCAGCGTCAACATCGGCCTTAGCCGACTTCTGAAAAATGCCGACCACGTCGCGCTTGTCGGCGGGATTACGATCTTCAAACGTTTCGCCCGTCGAGGATTCCACCCACTCGCCGTCGACGAAGTTCTTCAGGACTTTCGTCTTGTTGTAGCCCAACGTAGCCGGGGAAGCCAGCGTATCGGCTGCCATGATTGCTCCTTATAAATGCCAGGATATTGATGCTACAGAAGGAATGGAAGGTGCGGCAAGGGAAGCTCGCGCCTGGCTGCTAGCTTCCGGCCACCTTCGCCGGTCCCGGACTTCCAAGGACGCGAACAAGCTGTCCCACCTTTGCGCTTGTTGAAGCGTGGGGGATGCCGGCGCCGGTTTCGCTCGCTGTCATCCTCAACCCACTTAATGATTACGATAAAATGTCGATGGTCGAAAAAAGGATATTCTTCGATGAAAAAGATAGCGACGATCACCAAGCTTGGGAAGCCGGTGGCGAAGCCTACCCCGACAGGCAGAAATAAGCACACTGACGACCTATTCGGGTTCATGGCCGGTAAGGTTACAATCACTGGCGATGTCGTCGCTCCAGCATTTTCTCCCGAGGAATGGAGCGATCTTTACTTCCCTTCGCGTCCTCGGCGCCGTCCGCGGTAGAGCTCTGGCGCTTTCTCTTTCTCCCCGAATCTGCTTAAATCAAATCCAGCGCAACCTCTGTAGGTTGCTTGTGTTTCAACAATCGTGGTCGACATTCACTCACACATTCTTCCGGAAGTAGACGACGGATCGAAGTCCTGGGAAACCTCCGTCGCCATGTGCCGCATGGCCGCGGCCGATGGCATCACTCACCAGGTCGCCACGCCTCACGCCAACGACCGCTACCACTACGATCGCCCGTATCTTCAGGGACTGGTCGCACACCTGCAGCAACTCGTGGGCAACGCGCTCACCCTTAGCCTGGGCTGCGACTTCCACCTTTCCTACGACAATCTGCAGGATGTCCTGGCCAATCCCGCCCGCTACGCCATTGAAGGCTCGCACTACATGCTGGTCGAGCTGAGCAATTACAGCATTCCGCAGCAGATCACGGATTGTTTTATGAAGCTGGGCGACTGCGGTATCACCGCGGTCATCACCCATCCCGAGCGCAACCAGATCCTGCGCGAGAACCTGCAGCGCGTGGTGGAATGGGCCGAGCAAGGTTGCGTAATCCAGATGACCGGCTCCGCCCTCACTGGATTCTGGGGAGAACGTGTGCGCCGCGCCGCGCAGTGGCTGCTCGAACACGACTCCGTTCATGTGCTGGCGACGGACGCGCACGATACCGAAAAACGCGTGCCCGTGCTCTCCACGGCTCGCGAGGCCACCGCGGAAATCTGCGGCGACGAAGTTGCGGAAGCGCTGGTCGAAGCAAATCCAGCCGCCATCATCCACTCGCAGCCTCTGCCATACTTTCCGCGGCCGGTAATCGGAACGTACCGGAAGACGCACGGCAGCTAGCAGAGGTCTGTTAGAAGCTGTCATTCCGCGACGCAGATGGGTCGCGAAGCCAAACATCCGCGAAGTCGAAGGATACTTTGCAAGGCTATCCCGTGGGTAGCCTAAAAAGAGTTTCCACCACTGTGGCTGCGTCATTCTCTGGGTCTCTGTGGTGAAAACGCCCTTTACCCCAACGCCCCAACGATCTCCTTGAACACCTTGCCTCGGTGCTCGTAGCTCTTAAACTGATCAAAGCTTGCACAAGCCGGAGCCAGCAACACCACGTCACCCGGCTGCGCCACGGCATTCGCCTTGCGCAGAGCGTTCTCCAGAGTCTCTGCATGCACAACTTCAACATTCTTAATCTGCGATTCGATCTTCGCCGCCGCCGCGCCGATCGTGTACACGCGCTTCACCCGCTGCCGCAACAATTCGTTGAGCACGGTATAGTCGCTGCCCTTGTCCTTGCCGCCGAGAATGAGGTGGATGTTCGCCGGAAACGACTCCAGCGCCTTGATGGTCGCATCCACGTTCGTAGCCTTCGAATCGTTGTAATAATCCACGCCGCGGATCGTGGCCACAAACTCCAGCCGGTGTTCGACCGCTTTAAAGTCGCGCACCGCTTGCCGGATTTTCTCCGGAGCGCATCCCATCAGCGCGCCCGCACACACCGCCGCCAGCACGTTCTC
>PMXH01000557.1 GCA_003165855.1 Acidobacteriaceae bacterium
TGCATCATGTCGGCTTGCGCGGGCAGAGTGGGCAGGCCAGTGGACGGTCCTCCGCGTTGCACATCCACGAACACACACGGCGTTTCGGTCATGGCGGCGTAGCCGATGTGCTCCATCATCAAAGAGAAGCCGGGACCGGAGGTGACGGTGAACGCCTTGGCTCCGCCCCACACTGCGCCTTGCAGCGTGATTGAAGCCGCGAGCTCGTCTTCCATCTGGATAAACGTTCCGCCCACCTTAGGCACGCGGGAGGCAAAACGCTCAACCACTTCGGTGGAAGGAGTGATGGGATAACCAGCGGCGAATCGGGCGCCAGCGGCCAAGGCGCCTTCGCAGCAGGCATGGTCGCCGTCAATGAAATGGGTGCCGGTGAGCACACCGCGGGGGTCGGCCTTCATTTGTCACCTTCCTTGGCACCCGTTACCTTGGTCGCGAAAATAGCGAAGTCAGGGCAGTACATCCCGCACAAATCACACCCGCTACACTTTTCCGGATGCACGACGTGCGGCGGATGGTAGCCCTTGGAATTAAAAGCGGAAGAGAGTGCAAGCACGTGGGTGGGACAAAACTCCACGCAGAAGCCGCAGGACTTGCAGTGCTCGACGACGATGGAAACGCGTCCTTTTGCCATGAGAACTCCACGCTGAGGGTGGTAAAATGCTCCACAAAACCTGAGTAATTATGCCTTGCGGGGATGGGGTTGGGTGTGACAACGGTCACAGCTGTATGTGAAGAAACGCACATCTCCTGCAGATGGGATAGATCGCATGGAAGATGAAGGGCAAAAACTCTGTCGGGGAATGCCCACGAATGGTTACCTCTTCGTGACGCAAAATACAATCGATTGCGACTTTGATCACAGCAATGGGAAGAGTGGAGGACTAGGAATTAAGTTGAGATAGAATAACGTTCCTCGGTTCTGGCCGCTGGTGCTGCGTAACAAGGCAGCCGGTTGCCGGCTTCCGAGCGTGCTTAGGGTTTGAAAGGAGAAAATCGAATGTCAATGAAGAAACTCATTCTAATGTTCACTGCCCTCGTGGTGGCCGCTTGCACGGTCGCCGCGCAGGACCAACCGAAGGACCAAAAGACGGTCATCCAGCATGTTCCTATCACCACCACGTCGCCTGTATCAGGCAAGGAAATGTATACAGCCTACTGTGCCGTTTGCCACGGAGCGGACGGCAAAGGCGCNNACAACGGAGGAAAATATCCCGCTCTGAAAGTCACATCTTCGATCCGCGGTCAATCCGATCTTCCCGCGCACGGATCCAAAGAGATGCCGGTGTGGGGAGCATTGTTTTGGGATATGAGCCATGGACACGAGGGTCAGGTGCAGCAACGCGTGGCCAACCTTACCCATTACATCGAATCTCTGCAAGCGAAGTAGCTGCTGAGTATCCGCAGGCTGTGGTACGGAACCAAACGGGGCACAAGCGTCGGCTTGTGCCCGTCGGTCATGGAAGTGGGGGATCAGCTACAGTCCAGGAACGACGACAAAGAGAGAGCGTGGATCAGTTACAGTCCACGCAAGAAAGAAGTCAGCTGCTGCGAGTCCCTCCCCGTCAGCTTGCTCACCCGCTTGCCGCCTCGTTATGTTCTAGCTCCCACTAAGAATTCTCCAGGCTTCACGGTTGGTGACGACTACGTGCTGGATACTCTTGACTGCCTTCATGTACTGCGCGCGCTCGAAGGCGGAGGGATTGGGGCAGCGGATCTGGCTCATACTGCCTTTCATCTGCTGAACGGATTCGTATTCGTGTTTCTCCATCCATTCCAGCAATCCCCGTTCGATATGCTGAAGATGGCTGATACCGTTCCGCAACAGCGCAGAGCAGAGCATGGTGACGTCGGCGCCGACCATTAGCAGTTTCACGACATCTTCGGGACTATGCACACCGCTAGTCGCAGCCAGGTTGGCACGGATGCGGCCGTAAAGGATGCCAATCCAGGTCAGCGGAAGCCGCAGGGCTTGGGGAGTGCTCAGCAGCACGTTCGGTTGGATCTCCAACTCCTCAAGGTTGATGTCCGGTTGATAGAAGCGATTGAACAACACCAACGCGTTCGCGCCACCTTCATCAAGCCGCTTCGCCATATTGGCCATATTGCTGAAAAAGGGACTGATCTTTACCGCGACGGGAATTGTCACCGCTGACTTCACCGCCTTGAGAATGTCGAGGTATTCCTGCTCGACCGCACTGGAGGGAACATTGGGATCGGCGGCAACTGAGTAGATGTTGCATTCGAGGGCATCCGCCCCAGCCTGGTCGATAAGCTTGGCATATTGCGTCCAGCCACCGACCGTAGTGCCGTTGAGGCTCGCAATAATCGGTATCGAGACCGCTTCCTTGGCCCGACGGATGTGATCCAGATATCCCTCCGGTCCCAGGCGGAATTCATCGGGCTGGGGGAAGAAACTTGTTGCCTCCGCAAAACTGTCGGTTCCTTCCGCCAGATGGTGTTCAAGCTCGGAGCTCTCCTGCCGCAACTGTTCTTCGAACAGCGAATACAACACAACGGCGGATGCGCCCGCATCTTCGAGTTGGCGGACGCCATCGATCTCCTGGGATAACGGTGAGGCGGAAGCCACCAAAGGTGTGCGGAGCTTTAAACCCAAGTAATTGGTTCTAAGGTCGCTCATGATTTCTCCTGACGAGCGGAAGAGGTTGCAGGCAACCTCTCCGCCGTCATCTTAACGTCAATGTTCTCTGAATGGAGCCGCGGACTGGCCGCGTCTCGGTACGCTTCCTGCGGTGTTACTCAGCCTTGACTGGCTCCTTGTCGAATTTCCGCTGCGCCAGATATTCGTAGAAGCGATAGCGCGCCTCGGCGTCGTGCTGCGCTTCATGCCAGAGGAACTTAGCGTCTTCCGGCTTGCTCTTGGTGAGCATCTTGAAGCGCGTTTCCATCTGCATGAAATCCGCAACTTTGCGCGTTGGCGTCCGCGAGTCAAGGATCAGCGGGTTCTCACCCTGAGGCACCCGCTCAGGATTGTAGCGATAGAGCAGCCACTGCCCAGAATCGACTGCCATTTTCTGATTCGCCATGCCAGTCGTCATGTTGATGCCGTGAGCGATGCAGTGCGAATACGCGATGATCAGGCTCGGGCCGTTATAAGCTTCGGCTTCCAGGAAGGCCTTCAGGGTGTGCTCGTCTTTTGCGCCCATGGCCACGCTGGCAACATAAATATTGCCGTAGCTCATGGCGATGAGTCCGAGATCCTTCTTGTTACCGGGCTTGCCGCCGGCGGCAAATTTTGCCACTGCGCCGCGCGGTGTGGATTTGGAGGCCTGACCTCCGGTGTTGGAGTAAACCTCGGTGTCGAGCACCAGCACGTTGACGTTGCGCCCGCTGGCTAACACGTGATCGAGGCCGCCGTAGCNNCCGTAGCCGATGTCGTAAGCCCACCCGTCTCCGCCGACAATCCAAATACTTTTCTTGACCAGCAGGTCGGCGACGGAAAGTAGTTGTTTCGCGTCCGAGGAGGTTACGCCGTGCAATTTCTCTTTCAGCAGTTCCACGCGCTGGCGCTGTTCGTAGATATCCGCTTCATCTTTCTGTGGAGAAGTGACGATCGCGGTTGCGAGTTCTTCGCCGATGGTTCCGGCCATGCGCTTGACTAACTCCTGCGCGAACTCGGTCTGCTTATCGATGGAAAGCCGGAAGCCCAGACCGAACTCCGCGTTGTC
>PMXH01000322.1 GCA_003165855.1 Acidobacteriaceae bacterium
GGCGGCGGGCACGATGAGCGCGAGCAGACGCTCAACCAGTTGCTGGTGGAAATGGACGGCTTCGAATCGAATGAAGGCGTGATCCTGATGGCGGCGACGAACCGTCCCGATGTGCTCGATCCGGCGCTGCTGCGGCCGGGGCGTTTCGACCGGCGCGTGGTGGTGAATCGTCCGGACGTTCGCGGACGGGAAGAAATTCTGCGCGTGCACACCCGCAAGATTCCTCTGGCGGAAGATGTGGACTTGTCGGTGCTTGCCCGCGGTACACCGGGATTTTCCGGCGCGGACCTGGCCAACATGGTGAACGAAGCGGCATTGGCGGCGGCGCGGCAAAACCGGAAAGCCGTGCTGATGTACGACTTCGAAGTGGCGAAAGACAAAGTGCTGATGGGCGTGGAACGCAAGTCGCTTCTGCTCTCCGATGAAGAGAAGAAGAACACCGCGTACCACGAGGCGGGACACGCGCTGGTGGCGGCCCTGCTGCCGCACTCCGATCCAGTGCACAAGGTCACGATCATTCCGCGCGGCATGGCGCTGGGCTTGACCATGCAGTTGCCGACTGACGATCGCCACAACTACTACAAGAATTATCTCGACACGCAGGTCGCCATTCTGATGGGCGGGCGTATTGCGGAAGAGCTTTTCCTGCACCAGATGTCGACGGGCGCGGGCAACGACATTGAGCGGGCCACGGAACTGGCGCGCAAGATGGTGTGCGAGTGGGGCATGAGCGACCTCGGGCCGGTTACTTTCGGCAAAAAGGAAGAGCAGATTTTCCTGGGACGCGAGATCTCGCAACACCGCGACTACAGCGAAGCCACCGCCATCCAGATTGACGAAGAAGTCAGGAAGATGGTGAGCCGAGGGTACGCGACGGCGAAGGGAATCCTCTCGGAGAATCGCGAAACCCTGATCCGGATCGCGAAGGCGCTGATCGAACGCGAAGTGCTGGACGCCTCCGAGATCAAGATGCTGGTCGAGGGACAGGAACTGCCGCCGATCAAGCCGCTGCCCGCGAAGACCGACGATGGCGTGCAACAGGTGATCAAGCCGGAACGGGCTCCAGCCAAAGGCGGCGAGCGACCGGCTACGGCGTAAGAGCAGGTCTCAGTTTTTCCCAGAAGGCGGCCGGTCTGGCCGCCTTTCTTTTTGGCGTGCGATACTTGTCTGCGTTATGAATCTGACTCTCAATTCTAAAGTTGCTCTTATCACCGGCGGATCGCGCGGAATTGGCGCGGCAGCGGTGCGGATGTTTGTGGCGGCGGGCGCGAAAGTTGTCTTCAATTATCAGTCGGCGAAGCCGCAGGCCGATGACCTGGTGCGGGAATGCGGCACAGAAAATTGTCGCGCGGTGCAGAGCGATCTTTCGACCACGGAGGCGGCGCAGCAACTGGTAGCGTCTGCGATCTCGGCCTTTGGACGCATCGACATTCTGGTCGCGAATCACGGTATCTGGCCGCCCGAGGACGCGCCCATCGATCGCATGTCCGATGAACAATGGCATCGCACCATCGCGGTGAATCTGGATAGCGTGTTTTCGCTGGTCAAGCATTCTGTAGGACAGATGAAAAAGCAGGGCGGGGGCCACATCGTGCTGATCAGTTCGACGGCCGGACAGCGCGGCGAAGCTTTCCACTGCGACTACGCGGCCTCGAAAGGCGCGCTGATCAGCATGGTCAAAGGGCTCTCGACGGAACTGGCGCGCGACCATATTTATGTCAATTGCGTTGCGCCGGGGTGGGTGGCTACGGATATGTCGGCGGCGGCGCTGAATGATCCACCAACGCGCGAAAAGGTTTTTCGCACCATTCCGCTCGGGCGCGTGGGAACGACGGACGAAATTGCGGGGCCGATTCTGTTCCTGTGCACGCCCTACGCGGGATTTATCACGGGCGAGATTTTCAACGTGAACGGCGGCGCGGTGCTGGTAGGGTAGGAAGGTTCACGTGGGGACAGCCGCCCTCGGCTGTCCGGGCGAGCGCAGCGCGCCGGGCTCGGTACAGCTAAAATCAGCTTGGCCGCTTCTAACCAAGTATCGATGTATCGTTTGATTGCCATTTCGCTGCTGTGCGCGCTGGGCGCTGCCCAAACCGCTCCCACGCCCGCTCACCCTGCGCCTGCTCCCTCCGCCATCAACCTGAACGACTCCGCCAACGCGCGCAAGGCGCGGGCGGTGCTCGATCAGGCGATCGAGGGTGTTGGCGGGCAGGCTTACCTTAGTTATGAAAACAAGGAAGAGAGCGGCCGCTATTATCCGCTCTATCACGGGCACACGAACAGCCTCGGAATTCCCTACAACTACTACGTCGAGTATCCGGACCGGGACCGCTTCGAAGTCCTCCGCTTGAAAGACGTTCACATCATACCCGGGCAAATTGACATCGGCGGCGTCAAGTCCAAGAAGTCCGATGATGTGCTGATTCACAACGGCGACAAAGGATACGAGATTACGTACAAGGGAACGGCGGCCCAGGAACCGGAGGATTTGCGGAACTACCTTCGCCGCCGGCAACATTCGCTGGAATGGATCTTCCGCAAGTGGATACGCGATCCGAACGTCGCTCTGTTCTACGATGGTCCGGCGGTGGTGGATGGGAAGGAAACCGAAGGAGTCACGCTGCTCAACAGCGAGAACGACTCGGTCAGCGTTTCCCTGGACCTGAATACGCATTATCCGATCAAGATCAGTTATTCGTGGCGCGATCCGAAGGACAAGCAGAAGAATGTGGAAGATGAGGTTTACGACGGCTACAAGCTGGTGCAGGGAATCTGGACCGCTCACTCCATTACCCGTTATTTCAACGGAGAAACTTCGCAACAGCGCTTCATCACCAGCGCAAGCTACAACCTGAAGCTACCGGATTCGATGTTCGAAGCAGCGGTGACCTACGACCCGAAGGTGCCGCTGAAGAAACGGTGAGATTGCCGACAAGACTGGGCCGGAAACTTACTTAAGTACTAGAAAAGCGAGCAAGATCCCCCCTGGATACCCCCAAACATGTGCAATTGCCTGAACAAGTTAGCCTCTGCGACGGTTGCTTGAGCCACGGAGTGTGGCTGTTTTGCCACATACAGAAGACCGTCCGTCACTGTAAGCTTATACACAGCAAAAGACTTACATCGTCCCCCGTTGACACACGAGCAAACAATTCGTGCTGCTGCGACTTGCACAGGAGTCGGTCTACACAGCGGCGCACCGGTCAGCTTGCGGATTCTGCCCGCGCCAGCGGGAACAGGAATTGTGTTCCAGCGCACCGACCTGGACGGATTTGCGATCGAAGCCAGCGGACGCAACGTGGCCCGCCTCAGTTATGCCACCAGCCTGATGAAGAAGGGCGTGCTCATCTCTACCACCGAGCACCTGCTCTCCGCGTTTACTGGCGTCGGCATCGACAATGCCATCGTCGAGCTGGACAATCTGGAGCTGCCCATTCTGGATGGCAGCGCCCGTCCGTTTGTCGAGATGATTCAAAGGGCCGGGATTCGGCAACAGCGCAAAGCGCGTACTTATCTTCGGATTGTGCGCGAGATCGAGTTGCGCGAGGGCGATAAATTCATTGCCGTGTATCCGGCAGACTTCTATTCCGTTGCGTATTCGATCAACTTTCCTCACCCCCTCATTGGCAAGCAGAGCTTCTGCGTTCGGCTGACGAATGGCAGTTATCTGAAAGAGATTGCGCCGGCGCGCACTTTTGGATTTCTGCATGAAGCCGATGCCATGCGGCAGCAGGGGCTGATCCGGGGAGCATCGACCGAGAATGCCATCGTGCTGAACCGCGAAGAAGTGCTGAACCCGCCGTTGCGTTTTCCCGACGAGTTCGTGCGCCACAAAGTGCTCGATCTCGTTGGCGACCTCGCGCTCCTGGGCAAGCCAATCCTCGGCAGGATCGTCGCCGATCGCGCCGGTCACGCCATGCACACCGCCCTGGTCTCCCGCATCCTCCGCGACAAAACCCTGTGGGAGGAAGTCACGCTGCCTGAGGAAGAGAACGCCAACGTGACTCACTACAGCGCCCACGCCGCAGTCGGATCCTCGCTTTAAATACTTCGCCTAGAATTTATTCAGATGTCATCCTGAGCGGAGCAGCGGTTTCGCGAAGAGAAGCCTGTGCGGAGTCGAAAGCCTGCCCTGAGCTTGTCGAAGGGGATCCCTGCAATCCAAGACGCAGCCCGCGGTGCTGCAAGGCGTTCCCCTACGGACCCGTGACCACCCGAATGCAACCAGCCTCGCCGCTAAGGCCTTATCTCGAACACGGTCCCGCAGCTATCAAAGCCGCCATACAACGTAGTGCCGTAAAGATTACCCTGCGCATCGAAGATCAGGCCGCCCTCCGGACCACCACCGTTTGGAATAAAACCAAAGCTAAATAACCACGCCTCCGCCCAACCGCCCGCGCTGCTAGGCGTCAGCTCGAAGGCCGTTCCGCTGCTCAGGCCACCATAGGCCGTCGTGCCGTAGAGATTGCCAGCGCCATCGAGTATCAGGCCGGCGTAAGGAATCTCCCCGTCATCCTTTAGAACGCCAAAGCTGTATAGTACGGCCTCGGTCCATCCCCCGCCCGCCCTGGGCGACAACTCGAAGACAGTGCCACATTCGCATGGCGTGCCGCCGCCTCCCGCCTGGGTCGTCCATAGAGATTTCCGACTGTGTCGAAGATCAGGCTGGCGGATGGATAGGACCCATCGCCAAAGCCGCCTTCGAAGCTATACAGCACTTTTTCCCCCCAGCGCCCGCCAGTTGTAGGTACCAGCTCGAACACCGTTCCGCACCCGGTACCGCGACAATTCGCAGAGTCACCGCCATCGGATGTTGTGCCATAAAGATTGCCCGCAGCATCGAAGATCAAGCTGGCAAACGGATAGTACCCATCGGTGCCGTTGTTGGCGAAGCTATGCAGCACTTTCTCCCCCCAGAGCCCGTTCGCGTTGGGTACCAACTCAAACACCGTCCCGTAGCCATTGGCTCCGCCAGCGTAGGTCGTGCCGTAGAGGTTGCCGCTGGCGTCGAAGATCACGCTGGCGTAAGGGTAGTTACCGTCCGTTCCGTAGCTGAAGCTATGCAATATCTTTTCGGTCCAGCCCCCGCCAGTTTTCGGCGACAACTCGAATACCGTACCGCAGCCGATCACCGTGCCGCTCAAGGTGCACAATCCCGTGCCTCCCTGATAAGTCGTACCGTAGAGATTTCCCGAGGCATCGACAATCAAGCTGGCGTAGGGCGACCGCCCGTCCCTGCCGTCATTCTGGAAGTTATGCACAATCTTATAGGTCCAGCCTCCGCCCCCCTTGGGTGAGAACCGAAACACTGTGCCGCAGCCGGTCGCCGTAGTCGAGGAGCACAATCCAGTGCCGCCCTGATAAGTCGTGCCATAGAGGTTTCCCGAGGCATCGAAGATCAAGCCCGCGCGGGGTTGTACCCCGTCCTTGCCGTTTCTGCTGAAGCTATGCAGCACCTTGTGTTCTCCCCCCTGGGCGAACGCGCGCGTACCCGTCACGAACAGCGTTGCCGCAAAGACCGCCATCGCGACAGTCAACGTGGAAAGTTTCTTGCCTCGCATGAATAATCCTCCTTAGACGTTCGACGCGACGGGTGCCTTGCTGTCGGGGCGCTTCGGGATGGTACTTTCGAAGGCGGGATACGACTTTAATCCGGGCGAGTTGGGAAGTCAAACCGGATGCGGTGAATTCCGTGGTGCAAAAACAGTCTTTCGCCCCAGAGTCCAGGAGTAGCTCAATCGAATCGTCGACAAGTTGCTCGCCCTGGCGTTATCCCGAAGTCCCGCGTTTTCACCAGCGGGACGAGGGATCTCCCACTCGGGCAAAGCCGCCCCTCATCGCTGAGCCTCGACTCAGAATTTCCTTGACTTCAATCTCTCCTAGCGCTCTAATATTCATTAAAGCATTAGTTCTTTGACATGAAAATAGCAACAGGCTAACTACTCCGGAATCAAGATTTTGCCTGCAAGTTCTTAGCCGCCAAGATTTTGGCTTGGCTCCCCGACAGATATCCCCACCTGCGTCCACTGGTTCCAAAGGGGTTTAGCGAAGAGTCGCCCGAGCTAAGTCCTTTAGATCACAGATTTTCGAAATTATGCCTTTGACATACCCTTAGTCGGCAGGCTCGCAAGGCACTTCGCTGCTTTCGGAGCCCGCCTCAGGTTGTTCCTCGAGCAGCCGCTCCAGTTCAGCACGCGTCTGGCTGATCAGCGCGGCGGCGAACTGCCGCGCCGACCGCTGGCGCTCCGCCGACAGATCCTTCACTCGCATGTTCAGCAAAGGGATGTCTTCTTCAAACCAACGCAGGGTTTTCTGTACGCGATCAATGCGGTAAGCGGTAGGAAGCATGGCAATGGTTCTCCAGTATCCCTACAGAGTGCCACGCGCAGCCGCTGGCGCAAGTTACAAAGTGAATACCCGGGGATTGAAGAGGAGGACCAGCCTATTGGATGGATTCGGAGCCTGAACCAGCCAGATTTGGGTTTGACCCGGGAAGCTGCTTTTCCATCTGGTCGTTGAGCCATTTTTCGAGGAATTCCAGCGTGCTCTCCGGCACATTGAGAAAGCGCAATCCGGCGCGTCCTTTAAGGTCGGCCCAGGCCAGTTCCGCGTTCAGATCCAGCGCCTGTTTGGTATCGGGCAGTGTAAATTGCAAACGAGGGGTAGCATTCTTGGGGAGCGCCTGATGCACCAGGAGGGCGATGCCACCCTCGCTGACATCCGTGCTCGTGGCTTGTAATTCCTTTTCACCCAGAACCACACGGACTGGCATCTTGACTGCCTGGCGGAAATAGCGCCGCCGCTCGCGTTCCATGAAATTCAGCGCGGCGTGGAAGCAGCGCGACGCATTCAAGGTGCTAACGGGCTTTTGCAGAACGAAGTTTACGCCCATATCGAAAGCTGCCTGGGTCGTCGTCTTTTTTCCGTTCAGAAGGGCGAAGGCCACGGAGTTCTTGTTGCTGGGCGTGGCGCGCAAGCCCTGCAGAACTTCGAGACCGCCGGGCAGGTCATCGCAGTCCACGATTACGGCGTCAAACTTTTCCGAGATCAGAATCTCGCTGGCTTTTCTCGCCTCCTGGCAGACTTCGACCTGAATGGACAGCTTCTCCAACGTCGGGCGAATCACCCGAAACACTTCGACATCCCGACTTAACAGCAGAGACTCCAACGCCATGCTCTAATTCTAGCGGGGAGCGCAAACCGGGCGATAGTAACCAAGGTATCGGATGATTTGCATCGAAGACAGCGGCAGGCCGAACCCGTGAGGATTCCGAAAGCAGGACTGAACAATGCGGGACTGAACAATGTCCCACTCCGGTCGCATGCGGCCGAGAAAGATCTTAGTGGAAACTAACGGGATAAAGCGCGACTCTGCCTCGCCTACGACGTCGACTCTCGTCTATCTTTCTCTCGGATCAAACGTCGGCGAGCGCGACGCGCAATTGCGTGATGCCCAGTCTCGGCTAGGCGCGGCCGGTCGCGTGGTGGCAGCGTCGTCTTTCTACGAAACCGAGCCCGTAGAGTTCACCCAGCAGCCCTGGTTCTTGAATTGTGCGGTCGCGCTCGAAACCAGTCAGACGGCAGCACAGCTAATGACCTCGATTCTCCGCATAGAGCAGGAAATGGGGCGCAGGCGCGTACAGAAGAAAGGCCCGCGCACCATCGACATTGACATTCTCTTGTTCGGCAACGTCATCGTCGAATCGAAAGAGCTCACGATTCCGCATCCCGCAATGCACCTGCGTCGTTTCGTCCTCGAGCCTTTGGCGGAAATCGCGCCCGACGTCCAGCACCCGGTATTCAAGAAAACAATTCGCGAACTGCTCGACGCTTTACCAGCAGGGCAGGCGGTAAGACGGATACCTGGATCCGAGAGGGCCAACGACTAACGACCACCGACCAACGACGTCCTACGGCACGATGATTCGGCTGCCAGCTTCCTGCGGCGTAGCCACGGCCGACTGCTTCTCGGGAAACTGGGCAGCGAGAAAGTCGATGAAGGCGCGCGACTTCGGCCGGCCCGATGTGCGTCCGTGCGCCAGCCGAACCAGGAACACCAAAGCTTTCAGCACTTCGGAATCACGCAACGTGGAGTATCCCAACTGTTTCTGCTCGGCCTCGCGAAACTGCTTCAGCATTTCTTCCACCTGCGCTGCCACCGCGTGCTGCGCGGCGCTGGTCAGGGGTTGCTCGTAGTGCAGGCCGGAATTCGTCAGCCGCTCATAGCTCGTGCTCAACGCCGTGAGCGCGGCGATCAGGTCACGATCATTCAGGCTGCGATCGGCGTGAGCCGCCTTCACCAGAGCGAAGCTCAAGCCCATGAGCAAGTGTTCCCGCTCATAGGTGAATTGCTCCGAAATCTCAACCTGCAGGAACAGCGACGCGCGGTCGAACTCGTCGGCGGAACGCGGCTTCTCATGTTCCCGCGCCTGCTGCAGATACGGGCAGTCGCTCGGACAATCGAGCGTTACTTCGCGCTGCTCGCCACAACACTGCGGGCAAATGCGTCCGTGGACGGCGGGACAGAAGCGTTTCTCTTTGCGAACGTAGCAGATCGCGCAACTCAAATCGCGGTTCTCCTCTTCAGCATTATTGCACTAGAAATGGGCCACCGGCCTTTGGCGATTAGCAATTGGCAATTAGCAGCTAGCACTGGCGAATTGACCAGCCGCGCGGGCGCTCGCGGGCGTTCGGCGAAGCCAGCGTATTGCGCCACGGGCGTAAATATGAGTCACTGGCTAATTGTTAACTGCCAATTGCTGGCGCGGAGCGCCGACGACGCCTCCCGCCGCGAGTAACCGCTCTGGCACGCGTGTTTGGGCCATTTCGGGAGCCTCCTTTGCGGATGAGCGTGTAAAAATGGCCCTTTGGGAGTGCTATCTTTGCGGAACCCGCGTAGAATGAGGGTGTTTTCCACAGGGCAGTGGTATAAGATCGAGCCCGCTGGAATTAAACTTCGTATCTTTTCAAGGAGGAAATATGGCATCAGGTTTGACCAAGACTCAACTCGTCCGCTACTTGGCAGAGAAGACTGAACTTCCCAACAAGACAGTTGCAGGATTTCTCGAGCAATTGGCCGACGTCGCTGTGAAGGAGACCAAGAAGAACGGTGTGTTCGTTGTGCCCGGCCTGGGCCGGTTGGTGAAGGCGCATCGCAAGGCCCGCGTAGGACGCAATCCGCAGACGGGCGAGCCCATCCAGATCAAGGCCAAGACCGTGGTAAAGTTCCGCGTAGCCAAGGCCGCCAAGGACGCGATCGCTCCCAAGAAGTAGTGTCTGTTATTGACATTGAATTCAAAGGCCGGCTTAGGCCGGCCTTTGAATTTCTGCAAGCCTGCATTTTGCCCGACTATGCTGAACTGGATCGTAATTGGAATCGGCGATATCGCAACCCGTCGCGTTATTCCCGCGATCCAACCCGAACCCAGAAGCCGCTTGTATGGCCTGGTCACGCGAGATCCGGCAAAGGCTGACCTCTACGACGTGCGGGCGTGGACGACCCTCGACGAAGCTCTCGCCGATCCCGCGGTTCAAGCGGTTTACATCGCCACTCCCGTTTTCCTTCACGCGCCCCAGACCATCCAATCCCTTCGCGCGGGCAAGCACGTGATGTGCGAGAAGCCCATGGCTATGAACGAGGCCGAAGCACGCTCCATGGTGCAGACCGCGGAAGAAGCTGAGCGCACGTTCGGCGTGGCCTACTATCGCAGAGCCTATCCCAAGGTGCTGCGCGCGAAACAACTGCTCGAAGCCGGCGCCATCGGCCAGCCCCTGCTCGCCGAACTCACGTGCCACGAATGGCGCGATGAACAGGGAAGTCACCGCAGTTGGCTGATCGATCCAGCCCAAGCCGGAGGCGGACCGCTCTACGACATTGCCTCGCACCGCATCGACGTAGCGAACTTCTTTTTCGGTCAACCCAACCGCGCTACCGGCTATCTTTCCAATGCGGTGCACTGCTACGCCGTGGAAGACAATGCCACGGTCATGATCGACTACGCGGGAGGCGTGCGCACCATCGTGGACGTGCGCTGGCATTCGAAGGTGAAGCGCGACCAATGCCGTATCCTGGGCACAGAGGGCGAAATGGAGTTAAGTCCGCTGAATGGTCCCGAGTTGATCTATCCCGGCGGCCACGAGAACATCCCGAACCACGCCAACGTACACGCCCCCATGATCGAAAATTTCGTGGACGCCGTGCTCGGCAAGGCTCCACTCATAGCCAGCGGAGCATCTTCGTTCTGGACGGACTGGGTGACGGAGCGAGTACGGCGAACCGACATCGTCTGAATTCGAAGTGAAACTCAACGGAAACTTGCCGCTAGCCCCCGGGGCCATCATTGGAGACATATTGCTCGAGCGACTCTAGTTCGCGGCTGAGGTCATCGACGCGCCACTCCAGCAAGTTGCGGATGGAGAGAATCCCCAGGAGCTTGCCGTTGTCGTCGGCTACCGGCAGATGACGGAAGTGGCGCTCCAGCATGGTGGTGAGCGCCTCGCCAGCACCGGTCTTCCGCGTTGCCATCTCCACCGGCGTGGTCATTAGTTCGCGGACCGGCGTGGTCTGCGGGTCGGTTCGGGTAAGCGCCATCTTGCGCAGAACGTCGCGTTCCGTGAAGATTCCGGCAACCCGGTATTCGGAGTCGACGACAGCGACGGCGCCAACGTGGTGGTCGAGCATTTTGTTGACGGCGTCGGCTACGCTGGCATCCAGCGGAACCGCCGCGATTTCCCGGTCACAAAGTTCCAGCACGCTCATAAACACCTCCTCCGGCTTCCCAAGCACCCACTGAGCCGGGTCCAATCCGAATCAGAAACAGGATTGATGAATTATGCCCATGGCGAAGCCGATGTCAAGTAAATTGACGAGGAGTTCACGAAATCCTAGTTCCCTTTAGCCGGAAACGGAATCTTATCGAAGCTTTTCATTTGGACTTCAGCCCTTCCGCTCCGCGGTTCCCCCAAGGATAGCCTCCGCCTCAATCTCCACCAGAATCTCCGGCGAGATCAAAGCGCTCACCTGGACCATCGAGGTTGCGGGACGAATGTCGCCGAAGAACTCTCCATGCGCCTTGCCGATTTTCTCCCACTCCGCAATGTTGGTCACGAAGATGCGAGTGCGCACGACGTCTTTCATGCTGGCGGCAGCCTTCTGTAGAGCGCTCTCGATGTTCTTCAGAGTCTGCACGGCCTGGGCGAAAGGATCTCCCACACCCACAATCTTGCCGTCCGGTCCGGTCGCTGTGGTGCCCGACACGTGCACGTAGGGTCCTACCTTCACTGCGCGCGAGTAGCCCACAATGGGTTCCCAAGGTGTCCCGCTGGAGATGTTCATTCTTTCCATTTGCCTGGTTCCTCTCTTGCTTGGTTTCCGCTCGTGGACATTGATTCTATTCGTTACGGGGGGTGTTTTGATTTAGCAGTCGACACCTGCGTGTGCTAATAAACTCGCTGCAACCTTGCAAGGGCTTGCCAACGTCCAATGATCAGGGAAAACGATGCGCCCGATAAACAAAAGTCACTTGCGTTTGTGACCAAACTGGGATAACTAGTTAGTCACGAAGATTGGGGAGCCGTGCTGCAGCGCGGCTTTCAGGGAGCCCAAAGAGGCATGATTCCGGAATCTCATCCGCTGCGGCAGCTGTTCCAGGAATTGGTAGGACGCCACTATGCCGAGGAGATCGGCATCCGCGATCCGCAAGTCGTNNCGCAAGCACATTGGAGACTACGCGTTGTTCTTCGCCGGGATGTTTCCCGAGAGCATCAACCACTTCCGGCTGCGCCGCCACCGCCTGGAGAATTTTGTTGAGTGGATCAAGGCCGGGAAGGAAAGCTACCATATCGTCTCCAAGTTCGAGCACTTCGAATACGCCAAGGTGGCTCCGCTGTTTGCGAATCTTTCCCGCGAGTTCGAAGGCTGCGTCTACGGGCTGAACATGGTGAAGAACGATTTGCAGGAGATGCAGCACCCGATCGTGCGCCGCAACAATGAACTGCTTATGTAGCCTCGTTCAGGTCGGGGCGTCCGCCGATGCGGTAAAAACTGAGNNCCGCCCGGATCGAACTTCTTTTCATGCTCCGCGATCACTAAAGTCATAGCCCAGACCAGCGATGAATCTGCCAGGACCGTCAGCGTTTCTTCATAAGCACGTTGCAATCGATAAGGCGGATCGAGGAACACCACATCGGCGGCAACGTGTTCCCGCTGCAGACGCCAGAGGATTCCGGACAGATCGTCCCGCAGTATCTTGTATCCCTCCGCGATTCCCAAACTCTGCAGGTTCTGCTCTATCAACTTCGCCGCCGGAGGGGAGGTCTCCACGAAGTAGGCCTGCTTGGCTCCGCGGCTGAGCGCTTCAATCCCTACCGCGCCTGTGCCCGCGAACAGATCCAGCCACACCGTGCCTTCGAGCGCCGCGGGATTGCCGGCGGTCAGCACGTTGAACAGCGTCTCGCGCAAACGGTCGGAAGTAGGACGAATGTCCTTCCCGCCCAATGAGCGCACAGGTCGACCCCGGTATTTGCCGGCGATTACGCGCATGGCTTTGTACTTTCGATTAGCGGAGCCAATATATCCGACCATGTAGAATAACTGTAGTAACCGAGACCTCATGAGAAGTTTTTCCATTCACGTCGGGCGCCTGTTCGGAGTTGAGGTCCGCCTTCACCTGACCTTTCTGATCCTGCCTCTGTTTGTTTTCTGGACGGAATACAACGCGAACCACCCTGCCAACGGCCCGCGGGACCTGGCACTCGTAGGAATTGTGCTGGCCTGCGTCGTGGCCCACGAAGCCGGACACATGCTCGTAGCCTGGCGCTTCGGACTAATCCCCAAGGCGGTCATTCTTCTGCCACTCGGCGGCGTAACCGTTTTTGATGAATCGCGCGCCGAGCAGCCCGAGTCTCCTGTGGCCGCGTGGCAGCGGGAAGTTCGCGTCGCTCTCACTGGGCCGCTGGTGAATCTGGCGTTTGCAATCATTGCGGCCGGAGTAATCCTCGCCTCTGGTATCGGCGCACATCTGTGGGAATGGCCGTTCCTGCAGTCGGGTAATCTGCCGCGCAGCCTGGTATGGGCCAATCTTTACATCGCCGGTTTGAATCTTCTGCCGGCCTATCCTCTCGATGGAGGCCGGGTTCTACGTGCGTTTTTCGCGCGCACCATCGATCCCGCCGTTGCCACCCGCCGCGCCGTTTCCATCAGCCACGCCCTGGCGATGGTTTTGATGGTTGCGGGTTTGTTCAGCAATACCTGGCTCACCATGGTGGGCATCATTATCTTTTCGGCGGCGCAGCTGGAGGAACGGGCAGTCATCTTCCAATCAGTTTTGGACAATGTGCGGCTCGAAGAAGTCATGCTGACCGACTTCGCAACCCTCTCGCCAGCGGACACTCTCGAAGACGCGCTGGATAAGGCAGTGCATTCGTTGCAGGATGATTTTCCCGTGGTCCGCGGCAGCGACATGGTGGGAGTGATTTCCCGGCAGCGCATTCTGGAAGCGCTGCGNNGTCACGCTGCAAAACCTGATGCATTCGATGGCTTTGCTGGCGGAGAGTCGCAAGCTGCGGCGGGATAGCGCGGAATCGTAAGAATCTCGCGGCGGCCCTCCCGCCAGGAGAACGACCCTTGTTTCGCCTCTACATAGACGAGGTCGGGCACCACAACATGAAATCCTCGTCGGATCCGAACGAGAGGTATCTCGGGCTGACGGGCGTAATTATGGATATTGCCTACTCGGAGGGGGATTTCACTAATACCCTGAACGGAATCCAGGCGGAGGTGTTCGGGCGCTCCGACTTCAGTTTACACAGACGGGAGATTCTTAATCGCAAGCCTGAACCATTCACGACGCTCCGAGAGGAAGCGAAGCGTGACCAGTTCGACGGCCTCATTCTAGGATTGATGGAAGAATCGAAATACCGCATTTTCACCGTTGTGATCGACAAGAAGGAGCATCGAGAAAAGTATGCCGTCTGGCAATTCCAGCCATACCACTATTGCATGACCGTAATGCTGGAGAGATATGTCAGGTGGCTTGATCGAATAAACGCGATGGGGGACGTTCTTGCAGAGTCTCGAGGAAAGAAAGAGAACAAACAGCTATCAAAAGCGTATCGAAGGATCTATGAACGTGGAACGGATCATGTTCCTGACCGCCTGTTCAAGGCGCGACTGACCTCAACCGAAATTAAGCTCAAGTCCAAAACGGAGAACGTCGCGGGCTTACAATTGGCCGACTTGATCGCCAGCCCATCCTGCCGCGAACTGATTTGTCGACAAAGCAAACAGCAAATGACGGCGGAGTTCGGGCAGAAGGTTGTGGAGATTCTGTATAGAAAAAAATACCTGGGAAGTATCTATGACGGGCACGTGGCTGGATGGGGAACTAAATGGCTGCCCTAAAAACCAAACCGGCTCTTGTGTTAGAGCCGGGCGACGTGCAGGACGTCCTCCTCCGTTCATCACGGATTGTTAACATTATGCGCCGCTTGCACTTCTAGTGCAAGAACTAGATATCAACTGGAATCAACAGTTTAACCTCAGCAAATCGCCTCCGCACCGAATGCGACTTAGAACAGCCGTACCGCCTTCGCCTGCCGCACCGCGGGAATCTCCTCCAACTTCCTCAGAACTTCGTCAGGAACCTGTCCATCCACGTGAACAACGGCGATGGCCTCGCGCGGCTCCGAGGAAACTTCCGCACTACGCCGTCCTAACGAGAAGTCCGCGATATTGATCTCACTTTCGCCCAGGATCGTGCCCACCTTGCCGATCACTCCCGGAACATCGTTATTTCGCAGATAAATCAGATTGCGTTCGAGCGGCGCTTCTACGTCAATGCCGTCGATGTGCAGGAGCCGAGGCGCGGTCCCGTGCAGAACGGCGCCCTTCACCATGTGCTCTTCCGTCGAACTCTTCAAGAAGACGGAAAGCACGCTCCCGGCGCCGCCGGTTGAAGCTTTCGCCTTGTGCGCTTCATGGATGCGAAGCCCGCGAAGGTCAGCTAACGACGCCGCATTCACCAGATTAGCTTTTTCCTCCAGCGCCTGGTTGAGGATGCCCTTGATCGCCGCGTTGCGAATGAGTTCCGTCTTCCACTCCGCGATGTGGCCGCTGTAGCGCAGCGAAATCTCTTCCATCGAGCCTTCGGAAATCTGCGCGAGGAACGCTCCCATACGCTCCGCCAGAACGATGTAGGGCTGCATTTCGGCGTACTCTTCCGCCGAGACCGAAGGCACGTTCACCGCATTCTGAATCACGCCATGCTTCAGGTATTCCCGCACCTGCTGCGCAATCTGCACGCCCACGGCTTCCTGGGCTTCAAAGGTCTGCCCGCCGATGTGAGGCGTGAGAATGACATTCTCCATCGACTGAAGAGGTGAGCTCTTCAAAGGCTCTTCGTTGAAGACGTCGAGCGCCGCTGCTGCAACATGGCCTTGTTTCAGCGCCTGTAGCAGGTCGGCCTCGTTCACCAACTCTCCGCGCGCACAATTCACCAGCCGGACGCCCTTCTTCATCTTCTTGATTGCGGATTCGTTGATCATGCCCGCGGTCTGCGGCGTAAGACCCACATGCAGCGTAATGTAATCGGCCGCCGCATAAAGCTCATCCAGGCTCGCGATGCGGATTCCCTGCTCCTTGGCCACTCCCACGGAAACGAACGGATCATGCCCAACGATCTCCATGCCGAAGGCGCGCGCCCTTCGCGCCACTTCCATCCCGATGCGGCCAAGCCCGGCGATGCCCAGCGTCTTGCCTCGCAGCTCCGTGCCTTGCAGCGACTTCTTTTCCCATTTGCCGGCATGCATGAGCGCATCCGCGCGGCAGAGATGGCGAGCCATGGCCAGCATCATGCCCAGCGTCTGTTCCGCCACGGCCACGGCATTCGCCCCGGGCGTGTTCATCACCGCGATGCCCTGGCGCGTAGCCGCATCCAGGTCGATGTTGTCCACGCCCACGCCAGCCCGGCCAATCACGCGCAGCTTCTTGGCATGCGAGAGCAATGCCGCATCCGCCTGCACCGCCGAGCGCACAATCAGCGCATCGGCTGATTCCAGCTGATCCGCCAATTTTCCATCCAACTGGTCCGCCGTGAGCACGACCCAGCCTGGCTCTCGAAGTTGATCCACCGCGGATGCGGAGATCTTCTCTGCTATAACGATTTTCATTGATATTGACGCGCTCATCGCTTTCCTAAGACCTCACCGCAAAGATCGGATGGAAAAACCGCTTCGTACTCACGCTCCCACCAGTTGCCGCTTCCCAGACAGGCCGCGCGCGTACACTTCCTGTGCCGCGCGCACTGCCGCGCCATACTCGACCGGCTTTCCGGTGACGCGGGCGAGCACGTGCTCCAACGCGCCTAGAATGCCAATCGTGTCCAGGTAGTCGTAGTAGCCGATGTGCGCGATGCGGAAAAGCTGCCCTTTCANNAGGCCTAGGGCCTCACCCCCTGCCCGCGTCATTTCCGCGCAGAGTTCGGCATTGTCGACCAGTTCTTCGCGTCCCTTCGACAAGTCGCCATTTCCCATTCCCCGGATAAACTCCAAGGCCGCCCCAAGGGCCGCAAACAGTGAGGTTGCGGGGGTATAAGCCGATTCGCCCTTCGCCGCCGA
>PMXH01000061.1:0-1841 GCA_003165855.1 Acidobacteriaceae bacterium
GCACGCCTCGGGGTTCTGAGCGCTAACGCCTGGTTGCAACAGTCATAGTCGCCGAAGTGCGAGAAACGATTGTCAGGATGTGGCTCCAGCGCTAGGGAACGGTGGCCGCTGACAGGTCTTCGGGAATGGGATCAAGGCCCCCACAGTGACCAGTTCACGAGAGTAACAACCCACGTGCCGGCCCGCTTTTGCAATATCCACAGATGACTTCCGAGGGCTTGTCTAGGAGTGGAGTCTTTTGCTGGGGAAAACGTAGTTTTGTAGCTTGCGGTCAAGTACGCAATCTCGTTTGAACCTCGAATACGACGGTCGGTAATCTCAATGCGGTGAATTCTCGTTGTCGCGTGCGCCATCTGCGCCAAGACCGCCGTGCGCCCAAGCAGAGGTCGCGCGTCAGGCGGCCACAACTCGATGTCATCCGCGCATAGCGCCATCAAGCTGTGCCCTTGTCCAGCGACTTCGAACTCCATCCAGCTTGAATGGATCTGCTCAATCTGTCGGACGGCATCTTTCGTGAGTTCGTCCATACACCGGACATGGATAGCAGATGCGCCCATCGTTCTGCAAGGCCGCATTGTGGACTATTTCTGGTTCGCACTCGCCTATGAGCCTGCAGGAGCGGCCTTGGCACCGGGCAGTCGTTTGGTCAGAAAAGCTATCTGGCCCGTGTGGTGAGATTCGTGTTCGCAAACGTGGAACCATTTCCAATAGATGTTTATCTTGTCACTGCTGCCAAATTGCTCTGTATCGGTTGATAGGAGCCACTGGTCATCTCGTTTGCGAAATTCGGCGAGGGAGTGTTCGCGGGTCTCGTGGAGGATGTTGAGGTAGTAGTCGAGGTCGTGGCCCTTGATGGCTTTGCGACCGGCATCGCCAAGGTTCATCGCAAAGTCCCACTTCTTTTTCAGATCATCAGACCAGCTGTCCCACTTCTTATTTTCGAAAGTATTCATCCCATAATACGTCTCGGTCGCAGCGAGATGGAGCAAGAGCGCTCCGATGGTGTTTGCGTTCGCGTCGAAGAGATAGTCTAGGTCAGCCATGGTAAGGCCTTTGACTGAGCTGGTGACGGCGGTTTGAATATAGGTGAGCATGGAGACGAGAGTGCCGACTTGAGGGGTATAGCCCGGTTTGGGACCGATGACGTATATGCCTGAGTCCTTCTCCGTCTTTGTTTCAGCGGATTGGGCGGCGAGGTTAAGTCCGTACATTCCTGCGGTGAGTGCGGCCCCGGTGAGAAAGCATCTGCGATTCGACGAGAAGTTAGAGTTCATGCTCGTTCTCCTGACAAGGCGAATTTTGCTGGAAGCACATACCCGGACGGTGGCCAGTTTAACGGGGAAGTATAACGCCGGCTTGTCCCTGGACTTTGGCTGAAATCCTGCCGCCCCCGACCCTCCTCCACGATGTGGCAGTGGGAGAAGGTCTGGCCGATCATTCGGGGCAAATCTTACGTCGGTCAAATAGGCAAGTCAATGAAAACCGTGGAGTTGGAAGCACCTCAATAGGATGGTTGACGTAACATCGTCATTTCGCTCATTGAGCCAGATGGCCAATTCTCGATGAGTGTACTAGGGGCGCCGGCAAAATCTTACGCAGGAGGAAAGAACAAAAACAACGCACGATTCAGGAGCGGCGCTATAATCTCAGCCGCTGGAACCAGGAGCCGAGGGGTGGACCTAAAACTCAAAGTGTAGCTTGGCCCAAGGGCCTCACCCAGTCTCATAGGTCCGACGACGGACAATTGCTTATTCCTTATTGTTGGATTTTCGGTACAACTTCGGTACAAATGAAGAGAGAGAAAGAAGGGCTTTGTCGTCCCTAAGCGACACCAGATAAAG
>PMXH01000061.1:1879-3771 GCA_003165855.1 Acidobacteriaceae bacterium
CCCATCTCCCCCAAGATTTTGTGTAGACTCCTCCGCAACACGTTTGAGCGAGCCAGCGGTGTTCCTACTGCACTTCTGAAGACGAACCCCGTACAACGTCGGTTTAGATGATCGTGCAGCAATTCAGCGAGCGAGGTATGGATGTCCACCTCGCGGACTCCGGCCGCTGTCTTTGGCGAGTACAGCTTGCCGTTCCACATGCTGTGCCGGATTGTCGCTGACACAGGTTGCCAAGAAGCACGGCATTTCCAGAGCTAGTGTCTGCCGCGTGATGAAGGTGGTGCTTCGCGATGCTTCCGTTTCTGACGTGCAACCGACGCGGTGACCTTTTTCATTCGGGAGGAGATCGGGGAACGCGCGTGGACCACGTAAGGTTAGCCGCAACACAGATCAGACAGGAGGAATAACGCATGGACTACATCAACAATAACGGCGAGAAAATCGGGTCTTTGACGGTTGCGATTGGGAAAGACAAAACCGTCACCATCAACCGCCTCAATGATGTCACGACCGTCACTACCCAAGATCGAACCACGGGAAAGTTCTCGACTGAGACGTTCTTCGGTGATTCGCCCTTCGGCAAGTAGGCGGCTGGGAGCGTCGAAGGGAGCAAACACATGCAAATCGGTAAGCCGTTGCGAACCATCATCGTCGAACCTCTGGAACTTCCAGTGGAACAGCCGACCCGCGAACCTGAGCCCGAGCCGATTCAGTCGCCAGAGCCCGAACCTGAGCCACAGCAGGTGCCAGCCAAGCAATGAGCATCCCCGACTACATCTCGCCCATCATCGGCTACCGTGTTTGGAAATGGGAAAAGACGGGGTTGAAGTCGCTCTGCGGGGAGCGGTGGAAGCCCAGCCAGTTGCTGGCGGCGAGATGCAGGGCTTCTGTTGTCGTCGGACCCATCGCTGGGCGTGCGGAGGCTGTGCATGATGCCCACGAGCCCCCGCAAACCAACTGCACCTGCGGCGTGTACGCGTCGAAAAGCCTTGAGCAACTGCTCACGACGGGATACGCGAAGTGCGGAATCCACGGCGAGGTCTACCTGTGGGGAACGGTCGTGGAGCACGAACTCGGATGGCGTGCTCAGTTCGCCTATCCCAAGAGTTTGTTCCTGCCGCCCGACTTGATCCCATCCGAGACGAAGGAAATGGAATCTTGCCTAGAGGCCTTTGCTGCGTATAGCACCGACATCTTCATCGTTGGCGGCGGGCAGAAGATTCCGCTCTGTCGGAGGGGCTCAGGCTTCGACGCGGCGGGGCTGGACTATCTGATCGGGAAACGCACGCAGTACTACGCCCGACGCCAGCGGGACAGAACTCTGATGAGAGGCGACCGCGTGGCGGTTCTCGGTCGCGGGATCGCGGTGGTCGAGCGCGTTGACAGCACATGGATTCAAGCAGTCGTTTGGAACAAATGCGAATTAAGGATCGCCCGCAAGTGCATTAGGTGGGACAAGCGCAACATGCGTTGGGAGACACGCCCGAGCGCATCTGTCGAGACAAATGGAAAAGCAACAGCCAAATGAGCCGCTCCATTCGTTGACACAAGCGCGTTTGAACTAAGCCGCTAGCGCGGCGGACGCTACCGCGTGGTCGTCGCCAGCATTGTTGCCCGTGTAAGGTTTTGGGTCACAAGGAGGTTACTGTGACCCGACTCAGGAAGCTGATGCTGGACGAGCTCCAGCGTCGCAACTACGCTCAGAACACCGTCCGTGCCTATATCCACGCCATAGAGGATTTCGCGAAGTACTTCCACCGTTCGCCAGATCGCCTCGGCCCAGAACATATTCGCGAGTACCAGGTTCACCTGTTTCGCGACTGCAAACTCTCGGCGGGGACCATCGAAGGTCGTACCGCTGCTCTGCGTTTTCTCTTCGTCAAGACACTCCG
>PMXH01000215.1 GCA_003165855.1 Acidobacteriaceae bacterium
CCAGGCGTAAATCCACTCGCGCGAGGTCTTGTCGGCGATGTGCGAGAGCGAAGGGGGATCGTCGGTTGCCTTCATGATTTTTCCGTCCGGCAGCTTCACCGTGTGGCAATGCACGCAGCCGTTGCGGGAAAGCAGATGCCGGCCTTGATTCAGNNGCTGCTCCCACGCCAGCGTGCTGTTGTGCGCTTCGGCTACGGTGGTGGCGGCGCCCTGGCCGCGATGGCAGACGGTGCATCCGAATTGGTCGAGCTTATGAGGAATCACCGGATGCGGGCGGAAGGGCTGCACGTTCACGTCAGCGAGGCTGGCCTCCTTCAAACCAACGTGGCAGCTCGTGCACCGGTCGACCACGCCGAGTTCGGGCAGCCAAATCTGCTGGATCTCTCCCTGAAAATGGCGTTGCAGCGTCACCGCATCGCTGCGGTTACGAATCATCTTCAGGTAGCCGTGCTGATAGTGACGCCACTCGCTGAAGTAGTTTTTTGCGGGGGCGATGGCGAGCGAAACCAGAAACACCAGGCTGACCACGCCGAAGGCGCGAATGCTATCTCCGAATAACTTCTGCCACAGCGACTTGAGTTTATCTTTCATGAGCGCGACTTTCTTCAGCAAATCAGGACCCTTGCCACGGCCAGACCCATGCCCAGCCCGGCCCGCGGAAAAATGTACCGATGGCGGTCAACACCACCAGCTCGAATAAGAACCATGTCATAACCCAGTAGGAGAGCGGTCTTGCCGCCAGATAACGCCGCAAAGCCGAGGACGACTGCGGAGAACTCTGCGCCGCCAGAAGCATTACTCCGGCCACGATCAGCGTGGGAACGAGGGCGGCATACACCTTGAAGAACAACAAGAACAACGACAGACCGGTCGCGATTAAATAGAAGATCCGCAGGCGCTTTTGGCGGTCCTTAAGGAAGAGTCCGTCCGCTTCGATATTGACCTTGAAGTAGGGAATCACAATCAGCGCGAAGACCACCAGGCCCGGTACCAGCACACCGGCGACGACCGGCGGAAAGTAGTGGAGCATCTCCTGCAGTCCAAGAAAATACCACGGAGCTTTTGCGGGATTGGGAGTGTGGGAAGGATCGGCCAGACCTTCGAGCGGAGCGTTGAACACGAGTGAGACCCATACCAGCGCGATGGCCAGCACTTGAATGGCGACGGCTGCGCGGAAAAGAACCTCGGGGAAGCTCTGCACCTGATCTTCACTGTCGGTTTTTACCTGAGCCGAAGTGCGGCGGGTGATGAAAACGATGCGGCGCGGAGATTTCTTCGCGTTGGAATCGATGCCCGCCGTGAAGTCCTTGGAGTCGGCCATGACTATTGCGCCTCCTTCGCTGCGGTGTCACTTCCGGCAGCGTTTGTGCGGAGCGTTGCTGGCTCGCTGGCGTGGGAGTAGAGGCCGCCGTCCTTGCGGATGCGCCAGAAGTGGATGGCGACGAAGAACATCGCCGTCAACGGCAGAATCATGCAGTGCAGCACATAAAAGCGCAGCAGCGCATTGGCGTTGACCGCGTTCCCGCCAAGCAACATGAAGTGAATCTTGTTGCCCATGACTGGAACCGCAGAGGCGATATTCGATCCCACCGTAATTGCCCAGTAGGCCAGTTGGTCCCAGGGAAGCAGGTAGCCGGTGTAACTGAGCAGCAACGTGATCAGCAAAAGAACAATGCCGATCACCCAGTTGAACTCGCGCGGAGTGCGGTAAGCGCCCCGATAAAACACCTTGAACATGTGCGCAAACACCAGGAACACCATGGCGTGCGCCGACCAGCGATGGAGATTGCGGAGGAACAATCCAGAGGAGACGACGAACTGCAAATCCTTGGTATCGGCATAGGCCTGCGGCGCGGACGGATGGTAGTAGAACATCAGAGGGATTCCAGTCGCGACCAGAATCAGAAACGTCCCCAGCGTCAGCGTGCCCAAATACCAAGTAGCGCTGAAGCCCAGCATGCGGGCGCGGACCTTGGTGGAGAACAGGTGCAGAAACACGTTCTGCTGGATCGCGAGCGCGCGATGCAGCGTGCTCGATCCGGTGCCGCTGCGGAAGACGGAGCGCCACACCCGTGTGCTGCGTAAGTCGTCGAAATATTGGTCTATTGTCTTCGTTATCGCCATTGCTCAGACCCTCACGAAGGAATCCCGTTGCAGCGGAGGAACGTCAGTGGAACGGTCCACCAGCAAGTCTCCGTCGTCATTAAGCCAGATGCGCTTCCATGGCAGCGGCCTGGGCGCCGGGCCTTCAATCTTCTTTCCGTCCCGCTCAAATTTGCTGCCGTGGCAGGGACACGCGATCAGGTTCAGTTCAGGCTTCCATGCCGTGAGGCAGCCGAGATGCGTGCACACCGCGCTCAGCGAGAAATAGCCTTCCTGCGAATGGATGATGTAGATGCCCGAGTTCACATCGAGCGTGACGGAATCGAGCGGATAGCGGTCGGGCTTGCCGGCGTTGACCACCGGCGAAGGCTCGTACAGCACATTCGGCTCGAGGAACTGATAAGCGAAAGCGGCGGTTCCGGCGGCGGCGATCGTGAGAGAGCCCAATCCAAGTTTCGCAAAAAACTTGCGGCGATCGACCGCGTCATCGGAGCTTACGGGTTTAGTTTCGTCTGGCATGTTTGTCTCTTAACTATTTCTGCAGTCCTGCTCCAATCGCCGCCACCGAGATCAGGCCGGTCGGCTCGGCAGGAATAAGGTTGTACGACTCCATGGTGATCGTGCCTACGGGGCAGCGCATGGCGCAGAGGCCGCAACGGATGCAACGGGTTTCATCTTTCAACATGGCGGCGCCGGTAACGACGCCCAGTTCGTCGGCCGCTACTTCGTCGAATTCCACGCCGAAACATTCCTGGTTGTCGCGAATGTGCTGCACGGTCTGCGGTTCGAACTCGATGCGGTCGAGCGAGACCAGTTCCAGACATTTTTCCGGACAAACATCAACGCATCCGCCGCACAAAATGCACATGCTGCCGTCTTCGGGCGAGCCTTCAAAAATCGTGTTGACCCAGCAGTGCAGGCAGCGTTGCGCTTCCGCGATTGCCTCGGGAGCGTCGTAGCCGACTTCCACTTCCGTCACGCCGGTGCGGCGCTCGAGAGGAAGCATGGGCACCGGCTGGCGGTTGATATCGAGATAATCCAGCGGCATGCCGTGCCGCTTCAGCACTTCGACTTCGATGATCGGTTCTGGATGTTTGTTCTTGCGAAGATATTCGTCGATGCCGACGGACGCGCGCTTGCCATCGCCCACGCTGTCGATAATCAGGCGGGGCCCGAAGACGCAGTCGCCGCCGGCGAAGATTCCGGCAGCCGAGGTCATCAACGTTTGCGGGTTGACGGCGATCAGGCCGCGCGGAGACAGTTCAACCTGGTCTTCCGGCTTGAGGAAGTCAAGGCGCGGAGCCTGGCCGATGGCCATGATGATGGTGTCGCA
>PMXH01000374.1 GCA_003165855.1 Acidobacteriaceae bacterium
CATGTTGCGGATGTGGATTTTGTTGAGCGGTGTTTCGCGCACGCACAGCACAAGCGGACGCTTCTCTTTCAGGCAGACGTCGGCGGCGCGCTCAATCAAGTGCGAGGCGATGCCGTTCGCGATGCGGGCCAAGGTGCCCATGCTGCATGGCATCACGATCATGGCGTCGGAGAGGTAAGAACCGCTAGCCACGTTGGCCCCGATGTCGGCATTCGATTGCTCTTGAATTTTGGACGAACCGTTCGCTCTGGCTGAGGTCTCGGTCGAGATTTTTCGTGATCTTTTTTCGGAGGCTGGAGCACCGCCCCCACTAAGGATCTGGCGGACAAGATTTGAGCGACCCTCGATGCCAAGTTCTTCGGCGAGCACGCGCAAACCGGAGTCGGAGGCGATGAAGTTCACAGTTTGAACGCGGGCATCGCGCTCGACCGCAAGCAGGAGTTGCCGCAGAAATACCGACCCGCTGGCCCCAGTGGTCGCGATGGTTAGATTTTGCGGCGGGTGATTCGGCAAAGCGCCTCCGACGAGGCGACGCAGCCGTCCCCCCGAAGTTGGAGCATAGGGAGTCGCCGAACAGGAGTCAAGGCGAAGAGGAAAGCTAGTAGCCAGGAGCTAGAAGCTAGAAGCCGCATTTATGGCATCCGCAGTCAACTTGCGATTCCGCCGCAGCGCCGCGCAACTCCACGCGCTGGCCGGAGTAGAGCGCGAAATCCACGCCTATGATTCGCACAGCCGCCGGAAATATCTTCGCGAATTCACGCAAGCCTTTCGCCACTACGAAGGCGTTCTCGATTCGCCGCAGATTCACAATGCCTTGCATGCCGCCGACATCGTCCTCATTGGCGACTACCATGCCTTGCCGGCGGCGCAGCGCTATGCCGCATCGCTCCTCGAGCAGCGGGCCCTGGCTGGTGATCGCCCGGTCGTGCTCGGAGTCGAAACCATCTTCGCCCGCGATCAGCACATCCTCGACGAATGGTGGCGCCGTGAGATCGACGAAGACGAACTGCGCCAGCGCATCCGCTTCGATCTTGACTGGGGATACGATTGGGCGCCGTTCCACGAATTGCTGGTCGCGGCCCGCGACCATGGCGAAGCCATCTACGGGCTGGATTGCATGCCGCGCGAAAACTTGCGGAAGATCGGAGCCCGCGATCGTCACGCCGCCGCAAAGATAGCCGAGGTTCGCCAGCGTCATCCCAACGCGGTGATCTTCGTGCTGTTTGGCGAGTCGCACCTCGCTCCGGGACATCTCCCGCGCGTGCTTGACAAGGAAATGCCAGGTACCAAAATCCTCACGGTCTTGCAGAATGTCGACGCACTGTACTGGCGCGCCGCCGGCGAGCGCGCCGACAAAGTTGAGGCAGTACGTGTCAAAGATGACGTGCTCTGCGTCTTCAACGCCACCCCCCTCGAAAAGTATGAAAGCTACCGTCTGTTTCTCGACCAGTGGAGCCGCTGCGATAGTGATCCCGACTTCGCGCCTACCATCTACAATCTGATCGACAGCCTGGCCAGTTTTCTCGAGATCAACCGTTATTCCCCTCACAACGGTACGCAACCGAAGTTTCTGGTCGACATGCTGCCGGAGGTTCATGGCAACTCGTCGGGCGCGGTGCTGCGCCGGCTGCTTTCGCGCAAGGGCATCAGTGCGCCACAACTGGAAAACATGTTGGCGAATGTGGAAGAACGCGGCAGCGCCTATCTTCCCCAGGTAAATGCGTTCTACGTCCGCGAATTTCGGATGATGCATGCCGCCGAAGATGCGACTCGCTTTCTGCATCACGCCTGCCGAGGCCTGCCCCAGCATCTGAATGGACACGGCACAAACGGCAACGGCGCTCAGGGAAACACCAGTGCAACCCTGCCCGCCGACGCTTTCTACACGCGAGTGATCGAACATGCTGTAGCCTACTTCGGCTCGCGAGTGCTTTATCCCTCAAGACCAGCGCCTGAGATGGAAGATTCGCCCGCGTTATCGCGCGCCGCGTGCGAAAAGGCCGCCCAGATTGCCCTCCGCGCCGATGCAGAGAGGTTTGAGTCGGTCACGCGAGCCTGGGGGTATCGCCTGGGAAGCCGGATCTACAACGCCTACCTTGCGGGCAAGGTGAAGCCGAGCGGCCTGCGTCGTCTGTTCCTTGCACATCTCGACGAGCCCGGAGTTGCCCGCAAAGTCTGTACCGCAGTGATTGCAAAAGTCCGCGCAGCTTCCCGCAGTGCTCACACGTAACACTCAACTCCGTTGCTAGTGCTAATCTAGACTCCGCTCGGCTGAATGCTGAGTGCTGAATGCCACCGTGAACGCCGAATCCATCCGCAAACTCTTCGAGCAGGTGCGCCGGGGCAAACTTACGCCCGACGATGCGGTCGAACGCCTGCGCCACTTGCCATTCGAAGACCTGGGTTTTGCCAAAGTCGATCATCATCGCGCCCTGCGTGCGGGCATGCCCGAGGTGATATTCGGAGAGCGGAAGACTCCCTTGCAGACAGCAGAGATCTTTGCACGCCTTGCAAAGCACGGGGGCAATGTGCTGGCCACGCATGCCGACAAGAAGCAGTTTGCCGCGGTAAAGAAGAAGGTGCGTGCGGCTGAATACCGCGAACTGGCGCGGGCTATCGTGCTGCAGCGCGATCCACACACCTACGGCAAAGGAATGATCGCTGTCGTCTCAGCGGGAACCAGCGACATCCCCGTGGCCGAAGAAGCCGTCGTGACTGCCGAACTCATGGGCAACGAAGTGGAGCATTTCTACGACGTCGGCGTTGCTGGAATCCATCGCCTGCTGGCCAATCGCGAAGCCCTGACCAAGGCCCGGGTCGTGATTGTCTGCGCCGGCATGGAAGGCGCACTGCCCAGCGTGGTCGGAGGACTCATCGGCGTTCCAGTCATTGCGGTCCCCACCAGCGTGGGCTATGGGGCGTCGTTCAAAGGGCTGAGCGCGCTCCTCGGCATGCTGAATTCGTGCGCGTCGAATGTAAGCGTAGTCAATATAGATAATGGATTCGGTGCGGGCTATGTCGCATCACTGATCAATCGGCTGCCATGAATCTCAAGACGAAGGAAGAATATTTATGACGATCAATCTATCGGAAGATGCAAAACGACTAATCGACCGTCCCAACTTTGCGCATTTGGCAACGCTCATGCCGGACGGCTCTCCGCAATCCGTGCCCGTCTGGATCGGGCGTGAGGGCGAGCGTCTTGTGGTCTGCACCGGGGAAGCCTCGCTCAAAGCGAAGAACACGCAGCGCGATCCGCGCGTCGCTCTTTCCATTGTGGACTTTGACGATCCCTATTCTGAAGTGCAGATTCGCGGCCGCGTAATCGAACGCCGCCCCGATCCTCAACTGAAAGTCATGGACCCAATCTCACACAAGTACACTGGGAAGCCATTCCCCTTCCGCGCTCCGGAAGGACGCGTGGCGTTAATCGTCGAGGTCGAAAAGGAGCGCTACACCAAGCTCCCGTTTGAGCGCCCGCCCTCGAAGTAAACAGAAAAAGGGCGTAGCTTGCGCCGCGCCCCTTCCCTCCCCCGTTGGCTGGATCACATCCCAGCCTGGCCAGAATTTTTCTCCACCACCAGTTTGTTCTCCACACTGAAGGCGCCGAAGAGCTGGTTGGCTCGAATTCCGGCGACCGTTTTGTCCATAGTGCTATCCACGGAGCCGTAAAGTGTGACGTGGCCGTTATCCACGATGATGCGAATCGGCCGCGCTGGATCCATGGCGTACTTGCTTAGCACCGAATCGCGGTAGATGGCACGAGCCGCGCGCAAGCGGAGCCCATCGTCCATCGGTGAAACCGGTTCCAGCGAGACGTTCGCGATCACATCTTTCACCCCCGGCGTGGAATAAACGTCGGCAAGGGCCTCGTCGCGGCCCACGCCCGTTCTGTCCTGCCCCACTACCGTGACGACGCCATCCTTTACGCCGAGCGCAAAGTAGTCGAACGTGATGTCGTAGCCGGCGCGCACATAGCGCAGTTTCTGGGCCAGTTTCTGCTCCAGTTGCTCATCTGGCACGCTCGGCCCGACCACAGTGGTAAGGTTACGCACACCCTGCACATTCGAAATCTTGCGAGCCAGTTTGGTCGCGTCCAGCTTGCGCTGGTACAGATCGACCGATCCGGTGAGCGTCACGATACCGCCTANNTTGACGAAACTTTACGATCTAACCACTTGGTTAATTCTTTCGATGCGTGGATTGGGGAAGAAGATGCACATCTGGAGGGAGCGCAGCGAGGAACAACGACCGCAACTTTCTCGCGCCGATGGTGTTTGAACTCTGTTGGACTGCTGCGCTTAGCGGCGGTTTTCCGCGCGCGAAGACTTCACGCGTATGCGTGATTTCACGCCACTCTTGTCCTGGTTCCCGAACACGCGCGCGAAGATCTTGTCGACGTTCTTTAGCTGGCG
>PMXH01000160.1 GCA_003165855.1 Acidobacteriaceae bacterium
TACTGAAATCGGGGATCAGGTCAACCAGGTCACGCATCGCGAACCGAAATGAGTCCTAGTACATGTCCAGCGTTCCGGATCAGACGAGTCTATAATCCGAAATAGACGGGACATTAATCCGAATTAGACGGAGCCTTCCCCCGGCATGGGCGATACCGATCACGCGCTCTTTCCTCGCTTTTCCGCCGAACTGGTGGCTACCGCGCTCAAGGACACGCCGGTTGTCATGGTTACGGGTCCGCGTCAGTGTGGCAAGACCACATTGGTTCGCGATTTGGTCGCGGGCAATCGCGAATTCATCACCATGGACGACGACACAGTTCTGGCCGCGGCACGCAGCGATCCCACTGGGTTGGTGCGCGCTCTCGATCGAACGACCATTGACGAAGTACAACGAGTGCCCGACCTTCTCCGGGCTATCAAGAAGTCAGTGGATGAAGATCGTCGTGCCGGTCGGTTCTTATTGACCGGCTCAGCCAACATTCTTGCTCTGCCCCAAGTCTCGGAGAGTCTAGCTGGCCGCATGGAGATCGTGAGCCTTCTGCCCCTCTCGCGGGCTGAAATCCGAGGCAAGAGGCCGGGGTTCCTCAAAGCAGCGTTCGATAGCAAACTTGGCAAATCTGCGGAGCCAATGATCGGCAAAGACCTCGTACAAGCCGTTCTGATTGGCGGCTACCCCGAAATGCTGCGGCGTCAAGATCCAAAGCGACGCCAGACATGGGCTCGGGACTACATAAGAGCCATCGTGCAGCGGGATGTACGCGAGGTTGCAGACGTGGAAAAACTCGACCAAATGCCGCGTCTGCTACAGGTTCTTGCCCACCACTCTGGCCAGCTCACCAATTTCACCCAGATAGGCGGCCAAGTTGGGTTTGACGACAAGACCACAAGGAAATACATCGCTATTCTGGAGCAGTTGTTTCTCGTCCGTCGGGTGGAACCGTGGTTTCGGAATCAGTTGAAGCGGTTGGTAAAGACGCCCAAGCTGCATTTCCTTGACTCCGGCCTGCTCGGCGCACTCTTAGGAGCTAGTGCGGAGCGGGTCGCGAAAGACCGTTCGATCTTCGGACCGCTTCTGGAAACATTTGTTTTCTCTGAGGTGTTGAAACAGGCGTCTTGGTTTGGTGAGACCTGCGCGTTATACCACTACCGGGACAAAGATCAGGACGAGGTTGACCTTGTGATTGAAACGGGAAGTGGCACATTGGTCGGTATCGAAGTCAAGGCGAGCGCAACGGTGAATGCTGGTGATTTCAAGGGACTCCGAAAGTTGGCGGAGGCCTGCGGCGATAACTTCAAGCTGGGAGTGGTTCTCTACGATGGCGGAAGGCCGGTCCCCTTCGGCGACCGTCTTGTTGCTGCTCCAATGTCTTGCTTGTGGGCGTGACTCGAATTTTCGCGGTCTTCGGGGCGCAGTGGATGCAGGTATGTAAGCGTCCGGTTGTGACCGTCTAGACAATTAGACAGCAGGAAGTCATTCTGCAGAAGTGGACATGTCAAATAGGAGTCCTTCACCGACGAGATCAACCACTAATCCGTGAGTTCCTTCCTCGAAGTCATTCGCATCCAAGGAGAGAGAGCGCCCGGAAGGCGCTCGATTTGAGAACGCAGAGAGTTCCGGTAGAGTCCAGCAGTGTCGCCAGCATCGGCTACGCTCCCCAGGAACGCGTGCTGGAACTGGAATTTCGCCAATCGGGCGATGTCTATCAGTACTTTGACGTGCCCGCCGAGGAATACACCGCATTCCTCGCCGCCGACTCCAAAGGCACATACGTGAATCAGCAGCTCAAACCTCGGGGATACCGCTACCAGCGGCTCCCGTCCTCATCGAAATAGCTTCCCACTCTTATCCTCATCCGTGTTTGCAAGTGTCCACTTACTCTTTACGTGGACACTTACCCCTCAACTCATCCCGGCGCTGTCAATACCGGCCTCGACGACCGGACGCTTACGAAGGTGTTGCAAAACGTCGTTCCACACCAGGATGTGATGACACATATCGATGTCAGTGACGACAACTCAACGCCGGAGGAAAACATGGTGCGCGCGGATAGAGTCGAACTCTCACAGGCCTTTTGAGATTTGCGGATGCCGCCGCCGATGCCGTGCGAAGCCTTAGTGTCCGGTTTGCGGTCTGGACCATCCCTTCACCGTCTACAACTTCCCGGCTCAAGCTTAGGCTTGGTCGCCGATTTTTTTTACCTGCTAAATAGCTCGAGCACCACAGGCTGTGGTTTGGACGCTTGTAGAACGTGCCCCTTGCCGCCAAGGTTGATGCGTAGTCCCACCATCTTTACCCCTTGAAAGGCGGTGCGAATCTGAAAATGTGTAACTAACGTGTAAGCCACGCCTACGACAGTATGTGTCCATAAACCTATGGATTTCAATGTGATAGATTTTCATTCGTGACCATATATGACCCGAAATCCGCTGCGTCTGTTCCAGAGGGCATCACATGCGGGAAGCTGGCACCAGCTAGCCGCTTATTCTGTGGGCTTTTGGGGGTTGGTGCCGGGAGGGGGAGTCGAACCCCCAAGACCCGAAGGTCGGCGGATTTTGAGTCCGCTGCGTCTGCCAGTTCCGCCATCCCGGCTCAGGCCGTCCACTTCAAGAGAACACTAGCTTAATCGACGCTCTAAGCCTTTGCAACACCACCGCTACCTGGGCCATGCTGCGGTTTGGCGTCACAAACAAGCGTTCTTTGCCCCGCGAAGAGCCTGTGAGCGAAGCCGAAGGCATCTGGGCCGCCGCGCGAATCCGCAGATCGGCTTTACCCGGGCGCCGAAACAGAGCAAGCGACGACTCTCGCCTGGCTGGTCAAATACCAATGATGCTGGCATCGTGAGTGCAATCGCGATATTACGTCAACCATCCTCTTGAGCCGCCCGTGCCCGATTTGCGCCTTGCAATTACTTGCGCATTGAAGGCAACAACCCCGGAACATAATCTCGCTGACAATTTCAGGCGCATCTGCGCTTTCCTGGTCCTGAAGGCTAATTCCCCCCGCAGCCTTTACGCGCTCGAAAAAGTTTTCTCCAAAGTGCCAGTTTGTTGCTGTGTTTTCCGCTATGCCAGATAGGACTGGTTTTGCTGACGGGGAAGCGGGGGACACGACCAGCGCCTTTTCCGTCTAGACCAAGTTTCGATTCTCCAAGGAGAAATCTTCCATGAAGCGCTACATCGTCTGTGTGGTCGTTGGATTCTTTTCGTTCGTTCTTTCCCTGGCGGCTCAGACGCCCAGCACCGGCTTAACCTCCGCCCAGGTGCCGCCACCGCTGATTCAGTTCTCTAACGTCGCCACCGACGAAGGCGGCAACACCATGAGCGGAGTGGTGAACATCTCGTTCTCGCTCTACAACAGCCAGCAAGGCGGCGAACCGCTATGGACCGAGACGCAGAACAGTATCCCACTCGACCCTACCGGACACTACTCGGTGCAATTAGGAATCACCAAACCGAGCGGCGTGCCCACGACTTTGTTTACCACGGGGGAAGCACGCTGGCTGGGAGTACAGATTGCCGAGCAAGCAGAACAACCGCGCGTATTGCTGGTGAGTGTGCCCTACGCACTGAAGGCCGGGGATGCGGAAACCGTCGGTGGATTGCCTCCGTCGGCGTTCGTACTGGCAGCACCGCAGAACGGGGCTGCTTCGGCCTACACCACTGCGTCGGCCGCCAGGCAGAGCGTTTCGCCAGCAACGGCCACCGACGTGACCACAACGGGCGGCAAAGCCAACTATTTGCCGGTCTTCAACGGGGCCTCGACGATTGTCGATTCGCTAGCGTCCCAGAGTGGCGGGGNNGGGCCATTAACCTCCCCAAACTCGCCTTGCAGAACACCAATGCCGGGGGAACCCAAGGTGTGATTGAGTTTGGCGGCGTACCCTTCATTCACAATTATGGTCCGCCCGGAAGCTACAACTCTTTCTTTGGAAGGCTCGCCGGAAACCTCACGAACTCCGGCCTTTACCTTACCGCCGTCGGGGACTACGCGCTCACCACCGACACCAGTGGTTCCTACAATACGTCGCTTGGCTACAACGCAGGTGCAACCAATACCACTGGCTCGAACAATACCTTCCTCGGCTATCAGGCTAACCCTGGGTCAAATAATCTCACTAACGCCACCGCGCTTGGGGCCAACGCGGAGGTGACCGAAAGCAATGCTCTGATCCTAGGCAGCACCAGCACCAGCGTCGGCATCGGCATAACAGCGCCGGGCTATTCCCTGCATGTACTCCAACAAACGGATGCGAACGCCGCAATCGGCGCAACCGGCCTCAGTGTTGACGGGGGAGACTTCTCAGGGGATGGGATTGATGCTTATGGCGGGGGNNTCGGAGATGATGAACATCTACACGGGCAACGTTGTCCTTGATTCAACTGGTGCAGCCGCGATCCAACTGCCCGAGTGGTTCTCAGCGCTGAATCGGGATTTCCGCTACCAGCTCACTTCTATCGGAGCTCCCAGCCCCAACTTACATGTCGCAGAGGAGATCGCGGAGAACCGATTCAAGATCGCGGGCGGCCATCCGGGAGCCAAGGTCTCCTGGCAGGTGACCGGCGCGCGGCAGGATGCCTACGCCAAGGCACACCCACTGGTGGTCGAGCAGGAAAAGGAACCCCGGCTGCGTGGCTTCTACACGCATCCCGAGTTTTACGGCGCGCCACCCGAGAAGCAGATTGAATGGGCACGTCATCCGCATATGATGAAACGGATAAAGGAAATGCAAACCGAACAGCGGATGACGATCAGGGCTGCGGCGCAACCCGCGATTGCTGAACCCAAGTAGGCGCTGTCGGCAGATCGCGAGGTAGCTGAAAGCAACGGCCGCTCGGTCTCGGGCGGCTTTTCTTTTTCATCACGCGAAACGCGGGAGACTGTCGCAATCAGGCCAT
>PMXH01000469.1 GCA_003165855.1 Acidobacteriaceae bacterium
CGAGAAAGCAGCGAGCGAAAACCGGCAACTCCCGCGAGTGTAATGAGGGGCTGGCGCAACCTCTCACAGACGCCAAAGGCCGCGAATTCCGTTGGATCGGAGGTTTTGCCCGCAGCGCTTTCGTAAGCAAGAAGGCGCTGGGCCAAATCTCGCGTCTGGGGGGGAAGCATCATTTTCGTTCCCTTACCACGCAAAATTCCCGTGACACCTGGACGTGAAACGTTCAGCCTAATATTACGCGTTTGAAAGTCGCTCGGATAGGGCGTGCGCCTGTTTCATCGGATTCTGTGGGCGCGGTGCCCGCCCTGGATCATTGTTTAGCCGGGTCGCTCCTCCTGCGGCGTTCATCAGCTTTACATATTGGCGGAAAACCGTCGGCTGCAGTGCCCGAGCCGGAACTGAGACCGGCCTCGGGAAATCGTATCACCGAAGTATTCGGACTGCACCGTTCTCGATGATTGACGTAACATCCGGTGACGGTTGATAAATCCCTATTTTCGTTGCAGGGAGGCCGGCGAAAAGTGTGAGTAGGACAGGATTACTTCAATCCTTCCGCAAGAAATAGCGTTGTCGCGACTCGACGGTAGCGATAGACCGAGGTTTTTCCATCCGGCGTCATCACAATATTGCCGTACAGAACGCCGGCTGAGTCAGGCGGGACGAGAGTGGCCCAGGATTGACGGCCGCCGGTTTTCAAATCTACGAGGAATATATGCGCCGGGAAGGTGCGATCCCAGACGTACAGCTTTGTGCCTGAAATGTCCCACTGAATCGGAAGTTCTCCATCCTTGAGCCCCTTCAGTGTCTGTGGTTCGCCTCCATTGACCGGGTAAAGCCGGAACTCCTGGTGCTGGTCACGTGCAATGACGGCCTCTCCGCCGGGAGCAATCAAAGGATCCCGCGTGCCTTCGGGTGTTACCGCCGACGTCTTGCCGGTTTTCGCATCCAACAGGTAGGTTCGTGCTTGTTTCCCCGCTTCGGCTCCGAGAAAAGCGAACTTGGATCCGTCTCGAACCCAGTTGCCGTAGTTGGCAAGTACCTGGACTGGACTAATTTCGAAACTGCGGGTTTCTCCCGCTCCGGTGGGAAGCAATCGAAAGGTGGAATGGGTAGAAGGCAGGAAAGCGGGAATCCATTTGCCGTCTGGCGATATCCCCATGGAAGCACCGTCCCCAAGACGTATTGGGGCTGAACCATCCGTCTTTACGAGGTATACGGAATAGTCGGGGCCAGAGCCTGCGCCGCTGTAGTCGATAGCAATGAGAGAACCATCGTCGGAAATACCCGAGGCGATGGTGCTCTCGCTGGCCAGATCAACGATCTTATCCGACCCCGCACCCTCGCGATGAATGGCGACGATACCACCCTCTTGCGAGTCTCCGAGAAGCACTTTTCCATCGGCGCTGATGTCCTGCAGCCACAGATAGGAGGGAGAAGATAGGATGAGTCGCTGCCTTCCAGTGCGACTGACGGCCATAAGACTTTGCGGGTCTTCGCTGCGGCTGGCCGTAAACCAGATTTCCGCTCCGGAAGCAGGCCATGCCAACCCGCGCAATGAACCCCATTCTTCGGTGAGCCGCGTCAACTTCCCCTCCAGGTCAACCATGGCGACGAAGCCCCGATCATCGCCCAGCACGGGATGATCACAGAAAGCAACAACGTCGGCTTGGGGCGAGATACGCACATGACTGATGTAGCCGTTGGTGCGGTAGAGTACTTTCCCGACAGGAAACTCTAACGCCTGCTCGCCGCCCAGGCAGCGAACCACGGCGAACTGTCTTCCATCGCTCGAGATGTCGCCGTCGCAGACCTTCTCCAATACTGAGCGGGGCGCGCCTCCGCTCAGGGACGCTTCCCCCAGAGTTCCTATCGTCATCCAGTTAAGAGTGTGGTGCCATCCGAGGGCAAGCGCCATCTGTCCGGTGCGAGCGATACCCAATATGTTTCCCGAAGGCATCCCGAGACTGCGCGACTCCAGTCCCTCGAGCCGAGTACTGAAGATCTCAAACGGCCCATTATTCCAAGCCGCTCCGTAGATCACATTCTGTCCATCGGGGGTGAAGCGAGCTCTCTCGATGTACCCGCGCCCGAAAATGAGTTGATGAAATGTTGGGTGTTTGGGCGTTCCCGTCTGCATGCCAACAAGAAATCCCAGCGCCACGAGTGTCAGCGCCGCAAGCGAAGACAGCACCACCAGACGCCGTTTGCGGGGGGACCGTACACTTGCCACGCGGATTGCGGTCGTCCCGGATATCCCAGACAGAGCGTCCAGCGCGAAAGCGAGGTCGCGTGCCGATTGGAACCTTTGTTCCGGGGCTTTCTCCAGGCAGCGTCGAATCAATCTCTCCATCGCGGGAGAGATGTTCTGAGTCGCGGTAGAAATTTCCGGTGGGTCGTCCTTTAGGATGGCATTCATCGCCTCAACCGAGGAGTCCCCGCGGAAGGCTCGTTGCCCGGCCACCATCTCGTACAGGATGGCGCCAAAGCTGAAAATATCGGAACGAACGTCTGCCGTATTTCCGCGCACTTGCTCCGGCGACATGTACCCGGCCGTTCCCAGAACCATGCCGGGCAGGGTGGCTGGACCCGCCATGGTCGCCGTATTCCCGCCCGCTTCCGGAGCTGGTTTTGCCAAGCCGAAGTCGAGAATTTTCACTCGACCGTCTTTCGTGATGAATATGTTCTCCGGCTTCAGGTCGCGGTGCACAATTCCTTTTTCGTGCGCCCCGCCCAGGCCGTTCGCCATCTGAACCCCATAGTCCACTGCTTTTCGGAGTGGCAACGGCCCCAAATTCATTCGCTCACGGAGAGTCTCGCCTTCGAGCAGTTCAGAAACCAGGAAATAGAAGCCGTTCTGATTGCCAACGTCGAAGATCGCAAGAAGGTTGGGATGGTTCAGGGAACTGAGAACTCGCGCTTCCTGCTGAAACCGCTGCAGACGATCGGCATCGGAGGAAAAAGCTTCTGGAAGGATCTTGATCGCGACACTTCGGTCGAGGCGCGTGTCGCGGGCGCGATACACCTCTCCCATACCGCCTGCGCCGATAGGAGACTGAATTTCATAAGGACCGAGTTTCGTGCCAGAGGAAAGGGCCATGCGTGCGTGTAATTATAGCCGGTGCCGCAGGTTGCAACCGATCCGACGATTCCGGATGGTCAGTCGCCAACACGGAAGTAGTCCGGCGATTTAGGCGGTCGTTGCGGCCCACTTCGGAGTGGCCCAAGCTCAGCGCGACGGATACGGCCTTGGCTTTCTGCGTTTCTTCTTACCGAAGTTCAATCAGCACGAGGCCCGGGGAGGGGACTTCAAGAGTTAGTTGCTCGTTTTTCAAGACGCGGGTTTCCGGGGTGGAAATTTCGGTCGTCTGGCGCAATTGCTTAAGTTGGGCTTGCGTGGGATACGCAGGAGATCCCATCTTCGCGTACGTACGATGGAAATCTCCGTGCTCCGCATCGAGTCGCCACACAGACGCGCTTGTGGCCTGGGTGTGTTGAAAGCGTACGGTGACGCGTTTGGAAGGACCAGACTGGCCTGGCGATGCATAATTCCACAATGCCATGACTAAAGAGCCATCCTGGCTGCGAGTCAGCAGAGCGGAGTCCGAGTTTAGGGTTAGACGCTGGTTTCCTAGCTTATGCAAAAGGGCAAACGCGTGGTACGCGGGCTTGGAGATACCATCTTCAGCCAACAGCCCAAAGCCCCCGTAGAACGGCGTCTTTACCACTCCCTGTTCTTCGAAAACATCGGAGAAGGTCCAATACGACATGATGTCCACGAGGCCGTCGCACTGGCGAACCGTATCGGCGAGCCAGGGGCCCATGTAAACCGAATCGGTGACCTCGGGTTCGTTCTTGTAACTCGCGCTGAACTCACTCCAGATCAAAGGAAGACTGGGAGCGCTGGAATTGTGGATCTGCTCGTGAACTTTACTGACAGCGCGGCAGACCATGCGGTCACGGGGAATGTCCTCATCGGTTCCGAAGACGTCTTGGGCCCGATCGTTTCCGTAGACATGGGTGGAAACGAAGTCGATCGGAATTTTCTGCTGAACGCAGTGCTGAATAAAAGCGTCCACCCATGCAGCCTGGGCAGTGGCGGGACCGCCTATCCGGAGACGGCGATCCACTTTTTTAACCGCGAGCGCAGTGTGGTCGTAGAGTTCCCAGTAGGTTGCCTGCCGGGGCTGACCGGCCCAGAAGTCGAGGTTGGGCTCGTTCCAGACTTCAAAGTACCAGGTGGCAACTTCGTCGAGACCATAGCGGTCGATCAGATGCCGCACAAAAGCGGTAATCAGGTCGTCCCAGCGCCCCCAGTCTTTCGGAGGAGAGACATCCGGTTTGTACCAGAAAGCCTGGAACACTGGTGCCGCGGCGAGTTTGTTCGGCATGAAGCTAAGTTCGACGAACGGCTTCACCCCGTTCGCCAGCAAACCATCGTAAATCTGGTCAACGTAGGAGAAGTTGTAGACGGGGCGGCCTTGCGAATCCTCCTCGTATACGCCGACTTCGTCATGGAAGATCGCGTGGAAGCGCACGTAATCGAAATCCGTGATTTGCTTCACCGCGCGCAAATCCTGACGATAGCTCTCGCGCAAGCTGAGGATGGCCCGGCCCGAGCCAAACATTTTTTCCCAAAAGTGCGGGAAAGGATGAGACGGCGCGGCAGCGTCGGCCACGATTACATCCGGAGAAGATTGAGCGTGGATGGGAAGAGCTGCAGAGTATACGAGTCCGAGCAAGACTCCGACTGCGAACAGGAATCGTTGGCATTTGAGGAATTTCGTCATGAAGACATCCGGGCGCGGTGATGACACAAGTTCGAAGAACCTAAGTGGAGCTATGCCGCAGCCCTTCCATAAGGAAACTGCACGCGGCGAACGCCGGCTGCGGGCTTTTCGTGCAAAATGAGTTCCGTAGCTTGCACCCGGCGATCGCTGTGGAACCAGCGTTGCACTGCATTGTCGCAGAGAACGTTGGCCATGGAGAGGAGGCTCATTCCCTGGTGGTGAACCATCCAACAGCGCACCAACTGGCAGCGCGACGGGCGAAATCGGCTGCCGGAGATGGTGTAATCGGCGGCTTCATAAAATCCGTAGGACCCGAACCAGCCAAGAGCCTCCATGCGGCGCAGATTGCGTAGCGCGGCAGGCCGGTCCACATCGAGCGACAGAAATGTGGAGTAAGGAGAAATAACGAGGGGATTCGAGTCCCGCCGCATCATCGAGAGTTTGGGCAGTCCGAAAGCCTGATACTGATAGTTGCCAGCTTCGTCGAGTTTGGAATATGCCGATTCGGAAATTCCCCAGGGGACACCTCTACTCAACGCATAAGCCTGCTGAGAACGCACCACGGCCAAGCGCGTGCGATCGAGCAGGGTGTTCGAGTAGGAACGCATCCAGATTCCCGGCATTAGATATTCGAACATGGTTCCGGTCCAGGAAAGCAGGACGGGGCGCCCGCAATCGAGAGTTTGCGCCCGGCCCAGCCGGAACCAGCAATCCTGCGGAATGTCTTCCTTGGCAATAGCAACGAAGACGGCAATGCGTGATTCAGTGGCCAGTNNATAAGACGCTGGTAAAGAGCGCGATTCTCCTCGGAGGCGGACTGCATCGCACCCTTAAGGTGGGCGTGCAGTTCATTCGTCAAGCCGGGAAGCTGCCTCAGGGGTACGTGGCTCAGATATTTCGAGCGCACCGCGGGATCTTCTCGCAGCCGCGCAAACTCCTCTAACCACCAGGGCGCGTGCGATCGCACCATCTCGCGTACGCTGCGAAGTCGCGAGTGTCCTTGTGTACGAAACCAGGCGACGTCCGTAACATCCTTGGATTTGGCGGGAAGGTTTCCCTGGTCGAGAAACTCCTCCGGGAACGCAAGCAGCGAGAGAAGCCAGTCCTCTCCTTGAAAACTCTTCTCGTAATGGGCAATCGTCTTTNNCGCCGCAGAATCTCGTAATGGGCAATCGTCTTTCGAGGCAGCAATCGGCACTCGGCGAGAATGCGAAGGTGATCCAGGAAGCCTTCTGCGATCGACGGTTGGAAGAGCGGCTGGTTCAAACGATCGAGGCATCCCTGCTGCAGAGTCCAGAGTGAAGCCACCAAATTGCCGCTGTCAACGGAAGAAACAAAGCAGGGATGCAGCGGCGCAAGCGTGCGTGTCTCATACCAGTTCAGCAGATGGCCGTGGTGCTTGGGAAGACGGGACACGGTCGAGAGCGTCAGGCGAGTCAACGCGGCCATTTCTGGAACGGTGAGGTAGCCGAGTTCGACTGCGACCTGCCGAGAGTTCAGAAGAAATCCAAGATTCGTGGGTGAGAAGCGGGCAGCGATCGCGGCCGGATCCTCTTGAACGTTGTCCGGAATCAGCCAATGGTGTTCTTCCGTACAAAATTCCGCGAAGTAACGCCAGGTGTGAAGAGCGCATCGACGAAGGAAGAGCGCATCCCGGCGCGGGAGGTCTCCAGCCCGCAGGATCGGAGACTCGTTGAGCCAAAGCGCTACGAGTTTGCTGCCGGACCACAAGCATAAAAAAGGCAGCGCGGTGACCAGCGCCCTAGGCTGCAGCAGCCAAAGCAACAGCCCGATCGCCAGGGCCAGAGCTGGCGTCCAATCCAGATACCGATCGACGGGCGTGCGAACCGGACCCATCTCGGTTTCGGCGGCCGTTTCCCATTCCAGAAGACGCTCGTGGGTCAACGTGCGACGAATCAGCGTTCGCACTACCGCATCCAGCGAGAGCAGCGTCTGATGGGCAAGGAACACCAGGGCAAGAAACACGCTGACATTCGTCGCATAGAATCCGCGCAGAGTCTCGCCCGCCATCTGCGCGTTGCGCTCCACACCGGCACGGACGATCCCGAAGGCAAGCTCGAACCACGAAGGAATGAACAGAATGCACACCGTCGCGATGGTCCAATACAGGTGGTTTGCACCCGGCAGAAGCCAGCCAAACAGCAGCAACAGAAGAGTGGCTGGTTCGACCAGACTGCGGCGCAGATTATCGAGGATCTTCCAACGGGAAACCAACGAGATGGGGTTTGGTACCTGCGCGCCAGATTCCTGGGGCACATGCTCGGTTAACCATTCCAGGAGTTGCCAATCCCCGCGCATCCAACGATGTTTTCGGCGATTGTAGGCGCTGTAGTGGGAGGGATAGTCCTCAATCACCTCGATGTCGCTGGCCAGTCCGGCGCGAGCATAGGCGCCTTCAATCAGATCGTGACTCAGCAACGCGTTCCGCGGAAAGCGGCGGTTCAGTACCTGCTGGACGGTGTCGACTTCGTAAATTCCCTTTCCTGTGAAACTGCCTTCCCCGTACAAGTCCTGGTAAGCGTCGGAGACCGCTCGGGTGTAAATGTCAAAACCTGTCTCGCCCGCGTAAATGGCCGCCAGCCGTGAGCGGCCTGTACTCTGCACGCTCACCCCGACTCGGGGCTGCAGGATGCCGTATCCCGCGACGACAATGTTTTTCTGCGGGTCGACAATGGCCTGATGCAGAGGGTGCGCCAGAGTTCCGATCATGCGGTGAGCGGATCCTCGCGGAAGCTCAGTGTCGGAATCCAGCGTGATGACAAAACGAATCTCGGGAAGCAGCGAAAGATTTCCCTCTTTGACCGGAAAGCTGTCATATTGACCGCGCAGGAGCCGGTTCAAATCCAGCAATTTGCCGCGTTTGCGTTCCCAACCCATCCATCCTTTTTCGCGGGGATTGTAAACGCGGTGACGATGGAAAAAGAAGAACGAGCCCATCTCTTGGCCGCCATACTGCTCATTCAAGTGGCGGATCAGGGATGCAGCCAGATCGATCAAATGGCTATCTTCGCTGGCGGACTGGTCGGAATCAGGAAGGTCGGACAAGAGCGCGAAATGGATGTTCGGATCATGGTTACCCAGAAAGCGTACTTCGAGATCCTCCACCAGGCAACGCACCTGCTTTTCGTTGAGCAAGAGAGTAGGAACCGCGACGAGGGTCGCGCAATCGCCGGGAATGCCCTCGGAAAAATCCAACTTGGGGAGAATCTCCGCCGGCAGAAGAGCGCTGACCAGATAGTTCATTACCTGAATCGCGGCTTGTGAACTGGGCAGCAGCAAAATCAACATGGAAAGTACGGATAGTCCCGGCCAATTCGTGCTGGGGGTCAGCGCCAACAAGATGCCGGTGATGATGGCAAACGTAAGGATGGCGATTCCAGGAAGAAAGAATTCATCCGGATGCCGGTGGAGCAAGGCTCGCAAGCGTTGGCTAATATTGGGCTTGAAACCAACTTGCCGATGCAACAGTGTCGCCCCCGCCCCGAACAGGTAATAACCCACGTGTGATTCCCGCAGCCGGACTCGAGGATTAGGGTACGGGCGGGCATTTGCCTGTTGCGCCAATGCGAGAGCCTCGCGCGCCACCTCCGTCTCCGACATATCGGAGCGTCTGGCGATCCTGGAAAGTTTGTCGCGATACAAAGCCCGACTTTCAAAATCCATGACCGCGTAAGCGCCAGCAGGATCGCTACGAAGAATGCGATCGAACTGCACTAGAGGCTCCAGCACCTCGTTCCAGGAAGTATGCGTCACATCCCGCAGGCTGTGGATGCAGGCCTCCAAAACCTGAGATTTCTCCGACGCGGCGAATACCGAGCCGCTGAGCGCAGCGATGCGCTCCAGAAGAACGAGTTTCAGCGCCGGGACCAGCGCCAACACCTCGCTAAGGTCAAGAACGGCAATCTCCTGAAAGGCCTGGCAAAAGGAGGCGAACTCGACCTCGTTGAAACGGTTGGCTGTGACATCCAGAAAGGCTTCCGCAAAAGGCAGCACTCTGGGTACTACTTCATTCGTCTTCGCTCGTACGTGTACCAGGCGCTTGCGGGGGGCCAACTCGATGGGAACGTTGCGAAGTTCTGAGCAGATCAGTTGAAGGTTGTCACGAATCAAGCGCAACTGCTCGGGCAGGGACTCAATCCCCGACGATGCCCCCACGGCTGCGAATACCGGTTTGAATCCGAGTTGCACTTGGTGACAACGTTGCGAAAACGTCTGGGAAGAAGCGGTGCCCGGCAACCAACCCAGAGCAGTCGCCAGGCGCAAGGCTGCGGCGCGCGGGCTCACCGGATCAGAGGCGTCACTGGCCGGCTCCGGCTTGCGTTCTTCTTCTGCCATGACGCTCTCGGCATGAGTGTTGCGAACCATGTCTGCGTTAACCTCTAACGATAACTGCCAGCTTGCATTTCAAACATTTCCGCGTAACGACCACCCAGATGAGTGAGTTGCTCGTGATCCCCGTCTTCAACAACGCGGCCGCCGTCAATTACTAAAATCCGATCGGCCATGCGTACGGTGGAGAACCGGTGCGAAATGAAAAGAGCCATCTTGCCCGCGGTCAACTCCGCGAATCTGTGGAAGACCTGGAATTCGCTGCGCGCGTCCAGCGCAGCAGTCGGCTCGTCGAGGACCAGAAGCTGAGCGTTCCGCAGGTAGGCCCGAGCCAGCGCCACTTTCTGCCACTCTCCACCGGAGAGGTCCACTCCCCCGTCGAACCGGCGCCCGAGCATTTGGTCGTAGCGGCCGGAAAGCCGGGCGATCACCTCGCCCGCCATGCTCTT